>JBAXTW010000065.1:0-24702 GCA_037129985.1 Pseudanabaena sp. ELA645
ACGACGCTCTTTAACATCATTATTCTTATAAATATTTTGATCAACTTCAACATCTTTTATCAAGTTTAGCCGATCGCTTGCTGTTTCATTGACGATGCGTTCAACAAATTCTCTTTTGCTAGTTGCAGCATAAATTCTAGCATTTGGGTAGCGAAGATATAGCTCAAATGCGGCTTTGGCTGGGTCTTGGTGCTGTTGTTGTTGGGCTAATTCTAGAGTTTTACCAAGGGTGAACAAATAAGGCATTTTCGCTATTCTTTGTTCAGAAATAGATTCTACTTCTAGCAAATAACCCGCAAGTTCTCGATTTTCTGGTGATGTTTTATTATAGGAAAGGTTGAAGAGATTGGTTAAGCGAAAATAGTTATCGGGAATTGTTTTGTCGGCGGCAAGTATTTGGTCAATGATACTTTGACGCAGTTGTGTGTCTTTACCTTTGCGGATTAATCGTTCATAATCACTGAGGGCATAATCTACTATTTCACGGGTGACAAAGGCAACTTGAAGCGCCCAATGAAATCCCTGATAAGTGCGTCCTGACTGCCAAGCGGCGATCGCATTAATAATTTTAATTTCAACGTCTTTCCGATCAGCCCGTTGCTCTAAACTCAAAATCCGATGGTCATGATCTTCGACTTTGTGTTGCAGTTGCTGGACGATATCTTTAAGTAAATTAATTTCCTCTCGATGATTGCGGATTACTTGACGAGTTTCTATTAATTTTTCTTCGATTTCTATTAATTCTTGTTTGACGGTGACAATTGCGTTATTACTAACATTCAAGTTATTAGCAATATCTAACACCCAACTGTGGAGAGATTGCATTGCCACATTGACATTTTTATCTATAGCAAGTTGACGGTTTCGATCTGCTCCTGTAAGGCTATCAAAAAACTGTCCAAATAATCCTTGCTTTTGGCGAAAACTAATTAGATCGTCATTGACTTGGATTGAATTTACCAAATCCACAAGTATTTTATCTGTAATAATTGGAATTTCAGATTCCTTTTTTTGAAGATCGTTAAAGTAAATTAGTGACATTTTTGTTTTTTATTTAATACTATCGAAATATTTTCGCTGATATTTTAAATCTGTTTCCAGATTTTCAATCTTATCTAAAATTTGAACATACTTATTTGCTAATATTACATAGGTATCCTGTTTTTGTTTCGTTGCTTTAAGCTCAGATTGTAAGTCTTCCAAATATTCGTCTAAAAACATTTTAAAGTTCTGACGAATTGTTTTTCTGTTAATACTCTTTAATTTTCCTATAATTAAATCATATCTTTTTGTAAATTCTGCAATATCATTTTGGAGTATAGACACAGGAGATTCATATTTACTTAATTTACTTAGCCCTAGCCTTTGTATACCTTTAGCTACAACTGTTTTGTATTGCCCACCTAGATCATCTTCAATTTTCTGCTTCATATCTAAATGGAATTTCAATCTTTTAATTTCGTTTTCAAGTGCTGATCTAAAATCGGATTCCATTGATTTAGAAAACAGGAGGGATGTAGACATCGATATCTCATACAAACTATCACCAATACTATCAGCCATAGCTTGTGATGTACTTGTTGGTATTGCTTCTTCTAAGTCAAAATTTAATTTATTAATTAGAGAATTTTGTTCATGAACTTTTTTGTCTAGTACTTCTTTCTTTTTCTTGAGATAAAATGACAAAGAAGATAGTCTTTCACCAATATCTTTTAACACACCCTTAATAGTAATCATGCTAGGCGCTTCATCGATTACTAGAGGAGGGATAATCGCTTTTTCTTCTAAAAATTCAGCAAATCCCGATTCACTCCATACATCAGTTGCAACTTCTTCCATATCAGCCATATCAACTCTTTTCTGGAATTTTTTGCGCCAAGAACCACCATAATATAGCTCTCCAAGCAAATCTAATGTTTTCATGTCTTGAGGATTTGCAAATCCTTGTTTCTTTACATTCCAAAAATTAGAAACACAATCCGCATAGGAAGCTGAAATCTCAAACACTCGATCTGTACTACCTCCAATTCCAAATTTACTATTGACACATTCCAAAACTTGTTCTTTCGTCATGTCTTTTTCTCCACGGGTATCAATTTTGTTGATCAAAACGTAAATGCTCTCAAGCCCCCTAATTGTTGCTATTTCACCAACATAACGCTTCTCTTTTTCTGATGCCTCACTATTCAGTTGGGTAAAGTCAAATACAAGCAAAATAATTGAACTAAAGTCAAGTTGTTTTTTGACAACATTCACTAAATTTAAAGACTTATCCTGATAAACAGAATAAAGACTAGGGGTATCCACCAGCACCAAATTCTCTAAACCTTTCAGAGATGATAATTGTCGCGGAAAAGGTACTTTAATACGAGGTATTTCAGACAAAGAGGACAAAAACTCTGTAGATATGCCAAAAATACCGCACAACCGCAGTAAATCATTTATTTTTATTAAGTCAGATTGAATACTATTTGATTCCTCCACTTCAGATAGGGAAAAAAGCGAACTGCTAAAAATTTTCTTAATTGCATTCTCGTGGAGAAAATCAGCCTGTTTAATAGCTTTATCTAAACCAATTCTCTGCAATTTCTGATTTAATTGTCGCCAAGCCTCTCGCAAAAGCGTCATCAAAGCCTTATCCAGCATCAACTTAGGACGAGTTACCTCACGGGAAAAAACAATCTCAGTCGGTAAAACCGTCATTGCATAACTACGACTAGGAAGCAAATCCTGACCAGCGATCGCATTAATAATCGTTGATTTGCCCGATTTCATTGAACTAACGATCGTCACCCTCCATTGGCGGGCTTTTGTTTTTATCTTTTCCAGATCCTGATTGACGTGCCTTAGATTTTCATTAATAGCCTGAATCTCGGACTCTAACCGATGCTCACCCTGATTTTCAACCAGTAACCGATTATGCTCTCTGAGCAGCGCAACCCCCTCATGCATCGCATCCCTAACATAAGTAATCACCGCGATCGCCGACTCGCACAGGGCATCTTGATCAGGTTGGAGACTGCTGTTAGACATAAATAAACAGGAGATTAGACTGAATAATTATAATATATCATCACCATATCTCTATCGGTTGGCGATCGCGCTGAAAAATAATAGCGATCGCGCCTTCAGAATATAAAATTACAATTTCAACCCACATTTATTAGATTCCTTAACCTCTATTTCCCATCATGCCAAGAAAATACTTCAACACCGCAGGACCCTGCAAACCCGAAATTCACTATATGCTCTCATCCGTAGAGCGTATGCCCCAGATCAAAGGACTAATCGATCAACAAAATTACTTTGTGATCCATGCGCCGCGCCAAGTGGGCAAAACCACCGCCATGCTCACCCTCGCCCAAGAGCTAACCGCCAGTGGTGAATATACCGCCCTGATGGTATCCGTAGAAGTTGGCTCCGCTTTTCCTGATCAACCTGAAATTGCTGAAAAAGCAATATTAGGTGCATGGGCAAAAAATGCACGATTTTGGCTACCCAAAGAACTTCATCCGCCAGCAGTCCCAGAAGCAGATGCAGGACAACGCATCAATGCCACTTTGAATCTATGGGCAGAAGTTTCGCCCCGTCCCTTTATATTATTCATTGATGAAATTGATTCTCTCCAAAATCAAACCTTGATTAGTGTATTGCGACAATTGCGCGATGGTTTCCCAAATCGTCCCAAAGGCTTTCCGCAATCGGTGGGACTAGTGGGAATGCGTGATGTCAGAGATTATAAGTATGCCGCAGGAGGCAGTGAAAGATTAAATACTTCTAGTCCATTTAATATCAAGGTGCAATCCTTTACCTTACGCAATTTTAATTTAGCCGAAGTCAAAAGACTTTATGCTCAACATACCGAAGCGACAGGACAAATATTTACGGAAGAAGCAGTTAATTTAGCATTCCATTTGACACAGGGACAACCTTGGCTAGTCAATGCGATCGCTAAGGAAATCACCGAATATATGGCTCCCGATCCCGCGATTGTGATTACCGTTGAGTTAATCAATCAAGCCAAAGAAATCCTGATTAAGCGACAAGATACCCATCTTGACAGTCTTGCGGAGAGACTAAGAGAAGATCGGGTTAGAGCAATTATTCAACCGATATTATCAGGGCAAGAGTTACCCAATATTGTCGAAGATGACCTGCGCTATGTTCTGGATTTGGGCTTATGCAACCGCGATTCTAGAGGTGGTATTCAAATTGCTAATCCGATCTATATGGAAGTGATTCCTAAAGTACTTGCCTCAATCACGATCGCATCTTTAACATCAGTTTATCCAACTTGGTTAGACTCCAATGGCGATTTAAATCCACAGGCTTTATTAGATTCTTTTCTAGATTTTTGGCGACAACATGGAGAACCTTTGTTTAAAAGTACGCCCTATCCTGAAATTGCGCCGCACTTAGTACTGATGGCTTTTTTGCATCGGGTGGTGAATGGCGGCGGTACATTGGAACGGGAATATGCGATAGGTTCAGGAAGGATGGATATTTGTCTGCGCTATGGCAAAATAATCTTGGGAATGGAATTAAAAGTATGGCGCGAAGGTAGACCTGATCCTTTATCAGCAGGTTTAAAGCAATTGGATAAATATTTATCGGGTTTAAGTTTAGATACAGGTTGGTTAGTGATTTTCGATCGCCGTGAGGGTTTGCCACCAATTAGCGATCGCACTACGACCGAAATTACTCAAAGTCCTGATGGTAGAAGCATTATTGTGATTCGAGGATAATTGCGATGAACGGCTATAGTTATCACAATATTTTTTTTATAGAGGTTCCTTTTCGTTTTGCCAGATGGCGCGAATTATCTTGATTTCATCGTAGGTGTATTCTTCACGCAAATGATCGAAGAGATTACGGAGCGAATCCCCACCGATCGCTTCGAGAGCTTCATAAATTACAGTTTGACGCTCAGGCGGTACAAGGCGATCGCAATTTATTGCATAGCCAGACTCAACTAACTGTACAAGATGTGTCCAGATTGTCGCAGGTTTGAGATTGCGATCGCGGGCAATTTCATCAATATCTAAGCCGTTCTCATACATGGCTAAGGTTTCACGCTGCGTACCTGCCTTTGATAATTTTGATATGGATCTAACAAGTTCTTGGGTCGCTTTGCTTGATTGACTTTGTTCTGCGGGGGGATATTTTTGATGATGTTCGAGAATGATCGCGATAAAATCATCGGCATATTGTTCTAGTTTCTTTGTGCCAACACCTGACAATTTAGCGAAATCATTGCGATTTGTCGGCTGTTGTTCTGCCATTTGATTAAGCGTTGCATTACTGAAAATCACATAGGGCGGTACTTCCTGTTCATCAGCAAGATTTTTGCGAAGTAAGCGTAAGCGCTCAAAGAGAATATTTACATCAATGCTACGTTCACTGCTGCCTTCATTTGCCTTAGCGCGATCGCTAACACTTTGAGGTTCGGCATCGCGGACAATTGGTAATAGGACATTACGCTGATTTCGCATTACTTCCCAACTGCGATCGTTTAGTTTGAGAATGGCATAACCATCGGTGGTTTGACTAAGTAAACCTTGATGAACAAGCGATCGCGCCAGTTGTCGCCATTCATCCAGACTACGATCTTTGCCAATACCATGAGTGGATAAATTCTCATGTCCATGTTGTAATATTTTTTTGTTTAGGGAACCGCGCAGGATATCGATAATATGTCCCGAACCAAATCGCTCTTTTGCCCTTGCCACACAAGATAGAAACTTCTGAGATTCCACTGTCCAATCTTCCATTGGTTTCGGCGTAAGACAGTTATCACAATTGCCACAATCCCCTTGAAAGTTCTCACCAAAATAACGCAGGAGAATTGTACGGCGACAGGCTAAGCCTTCGGCATAGTCAACGACTTGGCGTAATTGCTGTTGGGCGATCCTCTGTTCTGCTTCCAACGGTTCATTGGTCTGCGGATCGACTTTTTGAGCAATCAGAAATTTGATCGTTTCTAAATCCTGATATCCCAAAAACAAGCTACAGTGGGAGTCTTCGCCATCACGCCCCGCCCTTCCTGATTCTTGATAATAGCCTTCAATGTTTTTCGGTAAATCGTAATGGATCACAAACCTCACATCAGGTTTATTAATGCCCATACCAAAGGCTACGGTCGCCACCATCACCTGTACATCATCACGAATCCAGCGTGTTTGATTTTCTTCCCGTTCCTTCGCGCCCAATCCCGCGTGATAGGGAATTGCTTCAATACCATCTTGACTTAGGCGATCGCTTATTTCATCGACCCGCTTACGACTCAGACAGTAGACGATTCCCGAACCTTGCAGCCTCTTGATTTGATGTAATAGATTTGCGTAGGACTGCTCATTACCTTGTTTGGGAACTACTTCGTAATAGAGATTTGAGCGATCAAAACTGGCGACATGGATATAGGGCTGTTTCAAAGCCAACTGATGACTAATATCGGCGCGAACTCGTTCGGTTGCGGTCGCAGTCAAACCGATGACAGGAACATCTGGATATAATTGGCGAATCTGTTGCAGTCGCCGATATTCGGGACGGAAATCATGCCCCCATTCTGAGACGCAGTGGGCTTCATCGACGGCAAATCCTGCGATACCGATTTTATTTTTGACAATATTGAGGAATTCGAGAAACTGTTCCGCAAATAATCGTTCGGGAGCCACATAAACTAATTTTATCGCTCCATTTAAAATTGCTTGCGATCGCAGATGGTTTTCTCTACCTGTAAGCGTACTATTGAGAAACGTTGCGCCAATGCCATTTTCTTTGAGAGCCGTAACTTGATCCTGCATCAAAGCAATCAATGGCGAAATAACAATTGTTACGCCTGTTTGCATTAATGCAGGTAACTGAAAACAGATGGATTTGCCGCCGCCCGTAGGCATGATTGCCAAGGTATCACGCCCAGCGAGAGTTGCTTCGATGATCTCTCTTTGTCCCTTGCGAAAGGATTCATAACCAAAATATTGTTTTAACGCCTGCTGTAAAGGATCGCCCAAAAAATTGCTATTTGTCATAGATTAAGATTCGATTGGGGATTTCGCAAAAGTTTGCAATATCCATTTTGTAATTGCGCCATCGTCTTGAACATAACTTAGCTGCAAGGCTTCTTCTACTTTAGCTATGTCCAAACCTTTGAGAACTTGCGATTGAGAAATTCTACCGCTTCGACCATCCGCGATCGCAAAGGCAAATACTTCAAATGTATTAACATTAACCACCCAATATTCTTGAATTTCCAAACGTTCATAGAGTAAGCGTTTATGTCCTAAATCGTCTTGAATCGTTGTCGAACAAATTTCAACAACCAAAGACGGTAAATCAAATTTATCTAAATCAACTGAAGATTCATTGCAATTCCGAGTCGGTATCTTTAGTTCAGAACTCAAATAACAAGATATTTCTGGTTGAAATTCAGCGTCATTAATTTTTCGGTAACTACAGTTTAAGTATTGATAAATGTAGATATCGTTAAATGTAGCAAAAAATTGAATCACATTTGAGATGATTCCGTGACTGCGAGCGTGATTTGCCCCAATTGGTGACATTTCAATCCTCATGAAACTGCGATCGTAATAAAATCTTGCTTTCTCTAAACTTGGATCATCAGCAAGAGCCATAAACTCATCCCAAGATGCTTTTACCCAAACATCAGAAACAATTTCTGGCTTGGCTTTTGTACTATTTGCCGTAATATCTGTTTTTGTGCTAACCGTAATAGTCATAATTAATCCAGTTAGTTTCTCTTCTTAACAATTTTACTACAATCACTTGCCGATACAAAATCTGCTAAAAATTTGATCTAAAACAGATTCTGTGACTTCTTCGCCTGTGATCTCACCGATCGCACTAATCGCATCTCGCAAATCAATTGTCCAAAAATCGAGCGGTAATTGATCGGAAATGGTAATCTGCACGTTATCCAAAGATTGCACAACCCTGATCAAACAAGCTTTTTGGCGCTGATTAATGGCTATATCGAGATTTGCCGCCGCGATCGCATCCTGTTGAATGCATTGTAAAATTGCTAATTCTAAATCTTCAATTCCCTGATTCTGAGACGCTGCGGTTTTCACAGTGGGAATTTGATTCTCCCCCCTTTTTAAGGGGGGCTGGGGGGGATCATTAGCAAGATCAATCTTATTCACAACCAAAATCACAGGATGATCGCACACGGTTCCATAAATTTCGGCATCCTTCTCAAGCCATCCGACACTCGCATCGATGACCATCAAAACTAGATCCGCAGACTGCGCGGCTTGACGCGATCGCTCCACACCAATCTTCTCAACTAGATCTTCTGTTTCCCTAATGCCTGCCGTATCGAGAACTTGAATGGGAATGCCACCAACTACCAATTGCGAATCGACGACATCACGAGTAGTCCCTGGTAAGTCCGTCACGATCGCTCGATCGCTGCGACTCCAAGCATTTAATAAACTGGATTTGCCAACATTGGGACGACCAACAATTGCCACTTTTAACCCTGAGCGTAACAACTCACCGCGATCGGCGGTTGCTAAAATTTGTTGAGATTCCCTTGAAACATCGGTAATTTCGGACTTGACCCATTCCACATCAAGGGGCGGCAAATCATCCTCAAAATCAATTCTTGCTTCGATTTCAGTTAATACATTTAAGCATTTACCACGCAGATATTTTAAAGATTGGGCAAGCTTACCGCGTAGAGAGGCGATCGCTGATTGGGCAGCTTGAGCGGACTTAGCGCCAACGAGATCGTTAATACTTTCTGCTTGAGTCAAATCTATCCGACCATTGAGAAAAGCTCTCAAACTGAATTCTCCCGCCTCCGCTAATCTTGCCCCCTGTTCCAGACAAAGATTAAGAACTTGCTGCACTGCCATAATTCCCCCATGACAATGGAATTCCACGACATCTTCACGAGTGAACGATCGCGGCGCTTTCATGATTAGCAAAAGACTTTCATCAATAACTGCATTAGTTACTGGATTTTTGACATAGCCATACAGAATGCGATGGGTTTCCCAAACTTGCTTGCCACCAGCGCTAAAAATTTGCCTAGCGATCGCCACAGCGCGATCTCCTGATAATCTCACGATTCCCACACTTCCTTGTTGCGGTGAGATGGCGGTGGCAATGGCAGCGATCGTATCAGATAGGCTCATATATGATTTTTCTGAATTTTTCTAAAAATGGGAACAGGTTTAGAACATCATTATAATTGTAAACATCTAACGATTTTTTGAACCTACAGCATACATGGGGATTTATTTTTGTATCGAAGGAAGACCTTAACAACTATTTTACGCATATTCGCTTCACAAGGCTTAAGATATATACAGTAGAAGAATTTGAAATTGTAGATTAGTGCTGGCGATCGCTCCTGCTTTGTTAGCTTAGGGGGGAATTCTCAATAGCGCAAACTTCTACTTTGTGTTTAAATCATATTTTGATTAACTAATTTTTATCTGTTTTTAGAGTGATTTTTGTCGAGATTTTTCAGTTATGCGTACATATATCAATGGTAATTTTGCACCTTATCCAGCCAAGCGGAGAAGTATCTCTAGTAAAAAGTTGATTAAGAAAAATTTCTATGGCAATAACATCAAGGAATTATTAGGATTACAACAAGCTATTTTAAATAGCGCTAATTATTCAATTATTGCAACTACCGTTGATGGTGTTATTTGTGGTTTTAATACCACGGCTGAAAAGTGGCTGGGGTATTCCGCAGCAGAAATGATTGGCAAGCAGACTCCCGCTTGTTTTCACGATCTTTTAGAGATTCAACAACGAGCGATCGCCTTAACTGAAGAGCTTGGCTACAGGGTTAATGTGGGGTTTGAGGTGTTTGTTGCGAAAGCAAAATTAGGGGAAATAGATGAACAAAAATGGACTTATATTCGCAAAGATGGATCGCAATTTCCTGTAATGCTATCGATTTCAGTATTACGCAATGACAGTAATGAAATTTCAGGCTTTTTAGGGATTGCTACTGATATTTCTGAGCGAAAGCAATCCGAGCAGGAACTCCAAAATATTTTAAGAGAATTAGCTTCTCTTGAGGAAACCTTACGCTTACAAAAACGGGCGATCGCCTCAAGCCACAATGGCATCGTGATTACAGACTGGCGTATTCCTAATAATCCGATTGTTTATGTAAATCAAGCCTTTGAAAAAATATCGGGCTATACATCCAGCGAGGTTATTGGTAAAAATTGTCGTTTTCTCCAAGGCAATGATTTATTGCAGCCCGAAAAGCAGACTCTGCGACTCGCGATCGCTAATGGAGAATCCTGTACTGTCGTGATCAGGAACTATCGCAAAGATGGCACATTGTTTTGGAATGAATTAAATATTTCGCCAATACTTGATGATCAGGGTAAGGTCACTCACTTTATCGGTATTCAAACTGACATTACTGAACGCAAAGAGGCTGAAAAATCTCTAAAAAGACAAATGCGTTTGACGGTATTACTAAATCGAATTACCGATGAGATTCGTCAAAGTCTTGATATTAAAAGTATTTTTCAAACGACTACCCAACAAATTCAACTAGCTTTTCGTTCTAATCGCTGTCTGATTTATAAGCTGGAATACGAAAATAATGACACATCTGCTCAGCCCAAAATTTCTTTGATGTCAGAGCAGTTAGGGGAGAAGATTTTTTCAGTTAAAGATCTAGAATTACCACTCTTAAATAGTGCTTTTGGCAAGAAAATTTCTAACCAAGACCGAGCGATCGCCATTACAAATGTATATACAGAGCCAGATTTAGATGAGTTCAGCGACCTGTTTTATCGAATGCAACTGCGATCGCTCTTGGCTATTCGTACCTCATCTCATGGCGCAACCAATGGCATTATCTTGTTACACCATTGCAATACCTTTCACGAGTGGACACTCGAAGAAATAGAATTATTAGAATCCGTAGTCAATCAAGTCAGTATCGCTCTATCACAGGCGCATTTACTAGTTCAAGAAACTCGTCAACGAGAACAATTAATCCAGCAAAATTTAGATCTCGAAGAAGCTCGCAATATTGCGGAAGCAGCTAATCGTTCTAAGAGTGACTTTTTGGCAACGATGAGTCATGAGATTCGGACTCCCATGAACGCGGTAATTGGCATGACAGGCGTTTTATTAGATACTAATTTAGCGAAAGAACAGCGCGAATTTGTGGAGATTATCCGCAATGCTAGCGATACTTTACTGACTATTATTAACGATATTTTAGATTTTTCTAAGATTGAGTCAGGGCATTTAGAACTAGAAAAACAAGCTTTTGATTTACGGATTTGTCTTGAAGATACGATTGAGTTACTATCAGCCAAAGCGATCGAAAAAGAAATTGAACTAAGTTACTTTATTCACCCTGATGTAGAGTTGAATGTAATTGGTGACATGACGCGCTTACGTCAAATTTTAGCAAATTTGATCGGTAATGCCATCAAGTTTACCAGTCACGGCTCGGTCAATATTTCAGTTACACAAACACCGATTTCTCACTATCCGCGTTGCGAGTTAAGCGATCGCCATGAAGAGACGCAGTTATTAAGAACAATTCACTTTGCGGTCAAAGATACAGGTATTGGCATACCTAGCGATCGCTTGCATCGATTATTTCAACCTTTTAGCCAAGTCGATGCCTCTACGACTAGACAGTATGGCGGTACTGGCTTAGGACTGGCGATTAGTAAGCGGCTATGTGAACTGATGGGCGGCTCAATGTCGGTCAAGAGTGATGTCGATCAAGGCTCTACTTTTTACTTCACAATCGTTGCTCCAGCTACTGTTAATCAAGGGCTTAATCGTACAGTTGAACAACTTACCAATCAATCAATCAATCAATTTATTGGTCAAATTATTCACAAACCAAATTCCACTAACCAATATTTGCAAGGTATTACGAATTCGTCGGCTAATTCATCGGCAAATTCGTCGGCAAATGCACCATCAAAAAAACTATCGAATTTAACCCATCCAAATCGCCAAAACTATCCATTCAACCCACTCATGGCGAGAGACCACCCATTGCGAATTTTACTTGCTGAAGACAATGTGATCAATCAAAAAGTTGCTCAGCATATATTTCAGCGTATGGGCTATCGCGCCGATGTCGCGGCAAATGGTTTAGAGGTCTTAGCGGCGATCGCGCAACAAACCTATGATTTAATTTTCATGGATATGCAAATGCCTGAAATGGACGGGCTTGAGGCAACCAAACAAATCTATCAGCGTTTGCAAAGCGGTGACTTGGCAATTCGACCAAAAATTGTGGCGATGACCGCTAATGCGATGCAGGGCGATCGCGAAATTTGTTTAAACGCAGGTATGGACGACTACATCAGTAAGCCGATTAATAATGCTGACCTTGTGCGTGTATTGCAAGAATGTCCATCAGTTGCATCAACTATGACTAACTCCTTGTCAGTGAATTTAACAACTCTTCATGAGGTTGCCAGTGACATCGGCGGTGAAGACCCAGAGTTTCTAGCGGAGCTAATCGACAGTTATCTAGATAATGCGCGATCGCTCCTTCAAGAGTTATATACTAGTTTTGCTCAGGACAATTTTGAATCAATGACTCGGGCAGTTCACACCTTGAAGTCTAGTAGTGGGGTAATCGGTGCAAACGATCTCTCTAATCTATGTCGGGATTTAGAGACGAATCTTCGCAATCAAAATCATAAAGATTTAGATATTAAAATCAGTAAAATCACTAGTGAATATTCATCTGTTCAATCTGAGTTGGAGCGTCAAAAATACAATTGAAAATGATCATCAACGATATTAGCGATCGCCTTAAGCATCAAAACCAAGAAGAAGTAAATATCCCAGAGAGTACACCATCTGAATTTCCTCTGATTTTGGTAGTTGATGATGATTTGTTCATGCGAAAAATTTTGGTGCGTTATTTAACTCGTGAAAATTATCGGGTGGTGGAAGCGGCTGACGGGCTAGAAGCTTTACAAATTTATCAAGAACGTCAACCAGATATTGTGTTGCTAGATGCAATGATGCCTATTTTAGATGGGTTTGAATGTTGCTCACGGTTACAAAAACTACCTGAAGGCGACCATACACCTGTGCTGATGATCACGGCTCTAGAAAATCGTGAGTCCGTCGATCTTGCCTATGAAGTTGGCGCTTCCGACTACATAACCAAGCCAATTCATTGGGCGGTATTACGCCAAAGAGTACGTCGTCTGCTCGAACAAGCAAATCTTCGACAACAGCTAGAAGCCGCTAATGAGCAAATGGCTGTGCTAGTCAAAGAACTGCAACGATTGGTGGCGATCGATGGTTTGACTCAAGTGGCTAATCGTCGATGCTTAGATGAATATCTGGAACAAGAAAGTCGGCGAGCGCATCGAGAACAAATTCCCATCTCCTTAGTTTTATGTGATATAGATTTTTTTAAAAACTATAACGATAATTACGGGCATCAGGAAGGCGATCGCTGTTTGCAAGAGGTCGCTCAAGCGATCAGCAAAGCCACAAATCGGACTGCGGATTTAGTTGCTCGTTATGGGGGAGAAGAATTTGCGATCGTTTTGCCAAATACGAATAGTGAAGGAGGTATGAATGTCGCCTTACGAGCTGCGGAAATTGTGCGATCGATGCGATTGCCTCACGCTCATTCTAAAGTCTCTCCCTATGTAACCATTAGCTGTGGTGTTTCTACACTTCTACCATCGCCAGATTTTCAAGCGATCAACCTAGTGAATTTAGTGAAATCTACGGATCGCGCTCTATATTTAGCGAAAGCCGAAGGTCGCAACTGCGTAAGACAAAATGCTGTAGTTGCCGATTAATTTATTCACAACTCGTGGTACGGTCATTATTCAATATTCAATAATTTAATGTTAATCGCATAACCCTATGGAATGGCACATTACAGACGCACAAAGCTTATCAATTATTGATCAAGAAATTGGTGAACATTCGCGATCGCCAGCCGAATATGAAATTGTGCGTCAATTAATTTATGCCACCGCAGACTTTGAATACAAAGATCTAGTGAGATTTTCCGAGCATTCGCTAGAGGCGGGGGCGGCGGCTTTAGCGACTCGCGCCACAATCGTTGTCGATGTACCAACAGTTCAGTCGGCAATTTTTCCCAGCATTTGCGATACCTTTGTGAACCCAATTTATTGTGGTGTCGAAGCGATCACCCGCCCACAAAAGGGTAAAACTCAATCTGCTTGGGGGATTGAAACATTAGCAAAACGCTATCCTGAAGCAATTTTCATCATTGGTGAATCCCAAACCGCCTTGGCATCTCTCGTGAATTTAATTGAGATGGGAGAAGTCAAACCTGCTTTAGTAATTGGCACTCCTGCTGGTTTTATCGACAGTGATGTCATTAAATCGCGTTTAAATGACTCATTAATTCCCCATATTCGCGTGGATGGGCGTAAGGGTAATGCGATCGCGGCGGCGGCTATATTTAATGCTCTGGTCAATCTTGCTTGGCAAGCCTATGGCAGTAAATAGCAAAAATGAGGCGATCGCACCTTTTTGACTATGACCAAATAATCCCTGCTAAATTTGCATCTTGGGTGATCATTCCCTCTGTAACTGCATCCGCAAATTTACATTTACTTAAATTTGCCTTATAAAAGTTCACGCGAGTTAAATCAGAACCCTGTAAATTTGCTCCAGTGAGATTAGCCTCACTCAGATCTGCTTCACACAGACTTGCACCATATAAACTCGCAAAAGTAAGATCAACCTCAGATAGAGTGGCTTTATTGAGGCTAGCGCCATTGAGACTAGCGCGACTGAGATCGGCTCGTTGTAAAATCCCTTCATTGAGATTTGCGCCAAATAATCTCGCATCCCTTAGCACCGCCTCACTGAGATCGGCGCGGTTGAGATTGGTTTTCCCCATATTTGCACCCGTCAGTTTAGCGCGGGGTAGTTTGGCTCTGCTCAAAACCGCCTTGTATAAATTCACACCATAGAGCTTTGCGTCACTGAGATTTGCCTCACTAAGATCCGCCTCCCCCAAGTCTGCCCCACTAAAATTTGCTCCCACGAGGGTAGATCGATAAAGCTTAGCGCCATTGAGGTCAGCGCCATTGAGTTTGGCTCTGCTCAAGTTTGCGCCATAAAAACTAGATTCACTGAGGTTGGCTCCACTCAGATTTGCTTCGCTCAAGTCAATTCCATTCATATCACTTTTGCTAAGATTAATTCCCGCAAAATTCCGCCGACCTGCATAGTAACTATTAATCAGTTCACTAACTTCCATTTCGTTTTTAATAGATAAATTCAGAGAAGCATAATTTAGAGCGCTTTGCGCTCTAAATTATGCTTCCTGTTCGTTTAACTCAACTTCCATTGCTTCAAGAATCTCTTGTTCTTGGACAACAAAATCTTCTTCGCTAATATCACCCAAATCAAACTTCAATTGTAAAGTAGTAAGACGTTTTTGGAGATTTTCCTGTTGTTCTAGTTCTTCAGTCGCCCGTTCTTCGATCTGCTCTGCAATCCAGACTAATCCATCTAGGGGTGCTGTCAGTAGTTGCCATATCATTGAAATATACTCCTCGTTTTGCGGTTCATGGTGTTGCGCTTTGCGCGACACCATGAACATAAATAAAATCTATGCTAAACCTTGCTTATCGTTATGGGGTGCGTCCCCTACTATTTTCACTTGATCCTGAAGCAGCCCATCATTTAGCGATCGCCGCTTGTCGTCAGATTAGTGAGTCACAAATACTCCAAAAAATTGCTAAGTCTACCTTTTACTATAGCGATTTGCGGCTGTCGCAAACCCTATGGAACCTAAAATTTGCAAATCCCGTGGGTTTAGCGGCTGGTTTTGATAAAAATGCCGAAGCGATCGGGGCGTGGGAAAATCTCGGTTTTGGCTTTGCCGAGGTAGGGACAATTACCGCAAAAGGGCAGTCTGGCAATCCTCAGCCACGTTTATTTCGCCTACCGAGCGATCGCGCTGTTCTCAATCGCATGGGTTTTAACAATCGCGGTGCAGCAGCGACAGCGACAGATCTCGAAAATTATCTGCATACCCATAAACTAAGTATTCCCTTGGGAATTAATCTTGGTAAGTCCAAAATCACTGAAATTGCCGACGCAAAATTTGACTATGCCGAAAGTCTGCGATCGCTTTACGATTTTGGTGATTACTTTGTGGTGAATGTTAGTTCGCCCAATACGCCCAATTTACGAGATTTGCAAGCCACAGAGCATTTATGTGGCATTCTCGCCGAATTAAATCCAATTAATACTGCGAATAAACCGATTTTGGTAAAAATTGCTCCCGATTTAAACGATGCTGACATTATCGAAGTGGTCAAAGCTAGCCAAGCTTACGGTGTAGCAGGAATTATCGCCACGAATACCACGATCTCGCGGCAAAATTTAACGACTACACATCTATCGATTACGGGTAAACCTGTCACCGAAGAAGCGGGTGGAATTAGTGGGCAGCCTGTGCGCGATCGCTCCTTAGCAATAATCAACCTAATCTGGCAAACTACCCAAGGCAGTTTACCGATTATCGGCGTGGGCGGTATTTTCACCGCCGATGATGCTTGGCAAAAGATTACGGCTGGTGCAGCGATCGTGCAAGTTTATACAGGGCTAATCTATGAAGGTCCGTTAATTGTTAAACAGATCTTGCAAGGTTTAGTCGCGAAGTTAGAGGCTCACGGTTTAGATAATATTCAACAGGCGATCGGGCTGGCGCATGGATAAGATTATTGCCATAGTAATCCTAAATGCGTTGTGAGAGGCTTCGACTTCGCTCAGCCAAAAATATATGCTGGCTGAGCGAAGTCGAAGCCCTATTTTTCTCATAAATGATTTAGGACTGATACATACAGCGCTTGGGGCTGACTTAGGTTATGGCTTTTTAATAAAAGAAGAATTACGATTTTGTTTTTTATAGAAAGTTGTCAAACTGTCCTCATCGCCAACAAAGCGCCAATGCCAAGGCTCATACATCACACCTTGAGGATTATTCACAGGAAATGACATCTCAAATCCATACTTTGCCGCATTATTTTGTAACCATTGAAAAGCGGCCGTTTTCTCAAAACTAGTCGATAAAGTAGCTGATGGCACATTGCTATCACCGATATCAAGGGCATAACCCGTATGATGCTCACTATGTCCAGGAGGCGCACTGACTTTGGCGCGTTGGGCTGGAGTTTGGTTACGTTGCTTGCTGATATCAAAGAAAAGCTCCTGCTGCTCAGCGATCGTGCGAAAGCCTGAAATTACCATCAGATCGACACCATCAGCTTTTGCCGCCGCTTCCATACTGAGATAATTTTTCGCAGCCACCTCGCGTAGACGGATTTCATAACCATCCGCCGCTTTGCCGATCGCCCTCAATTGATTGGCAGGCGCTTCGCTATAGACGTGATGACCAAATAAATCAGGTGAGACGTTAGATTCCTTGGCTATTACTTGAGAATTGTCGTTGCCACTTTTGTTTATCGCATTGGATTTTGAATTTATGAATGGCGCAACAGTTGGCATCGGCGAAGAAGAAGCATTTGTCTGTGTAGAGTCGGTTGTAGGACTTTCAGTCGCCGCTGTAGATGAATTTTGGCTATTGGCATTAAGCGCAAACCAAATGCGTGTACTAACAATCGGAGATAAAAATGCTAAAACAGCTAAACCATAAGCCCACCAAGGTACTGACTGTAGCGATCGCACAACTACATTAGTCGATGTATTGGTTGATGAATTAGCTGATACTGATTGCTTTTGAGGCGATCGCTTAGTATCAGTGAGTCTTTGGGCTACAGGAATATCGTTTTGTGTAGGCATAGGTATATAAACCTTTGAAGTTTTAACCACAGTTAAATATATATCAAGAAATCCCAAAAATAGTAGTACGAGTCAGTTCTAAGATTGCACAATTTCCAGAAGATTACCGTCAGGATCACGCAAAAATAAAATCTTCTGTCCCCAAGGCATGATCTGAGGTGACGAAATTATATCTATAGAGATAGTAGTTTGTCGCTCACGCATTTGTTCATAAACCAGATCAAGATTATCAACGCTCATGGACAGCAAAAACGGATGACCACTAATCGGTTGCTCATCGCGATCGCCAAATAATTTTGATAGCCATAAGCGATCGTAAAGCCCAATTTTTAATTTGCCACTGTAGCCTTCAGCACTATCAACTTTATTCAGCTTGTCAAACCTAAATCCTAAGACATCACGATAAAAAATCAGCGATCGCTCCACATCAACAACAAATAACGCAATATAATCTATTTCCATTTGTTAAAACTATTAAACTCTTATGCTATTTTCACCCCATAAAGTTAAGCAAACAGCTATGATTGCCTTACATGAATAGGAATTCTTGGCTATGAATACATCAGATCAATCGCCAACTACTATAAATAGAAGAAACACCAAGGCTCTTGCTAGACGAGGGGGGCGCACACCTTTCGAGAGCAAACTAATTCAAGGCGGACACGCGACCTCTGATCAATTTGATGCCGCTGTTAAAGATAGCCAAGACCAAAATGTGCCATTTCTGACAGCACTAGAACAACTGCTAGGACAGCAACTAGCACCAGACATTTCTCGGTATTACAAAAAACAACAACTTTTTGAGTTGCGCGTTCTCTATGGCATCGAGCCGATCGATCCTGATGTCGAAATTGATAAGTTTGACATTGCGGCTCTCAGCGCTCTACTTGACTCTAACATCATTCCTGTTGCTAGTTGTCGAGACTGCGAGATGTTACCCCTAGTAAAAACTGAAAACACGATCACGATCGCTGTAGTCACTCCCGATAGCTACAAAGTTCAAGCTGAGATTTCTCGACTCATTAAAAATTTAACCGTTGTCAGGCGCGTGATAGCGCGTGAAGATTTTCATCAGGTTTTTGACAGTATCGTCCAGTTTCAAATTAATAAAGGAGCCAAGGGCGAAGGGGCGATCAGCGATGAGGATCTGCAAGTCAAAGATGATGTTTTTGGCGAAGACGTTGCTGGTGCGGATGAAGGCGATGAACTCATGGTCGGTGGTGAAAACTCCGCTCCAATCATCAGTCTTGTCGATAAAATTCTCGTTAAAGCCCTGAAGGAAGGATGCTCCGACATTCATATCGAGCCACAGGAAAAAGATCTCTGTATCCGCCTTCGCAAAGACGGGGTATTACGTGAATACTTCTTCTTGAGTGAAGGCAAGCGTTTACCGCGTAACATTGTTAACGCCGTAATTTCGCGCTTCAAGATTATTTCTAACTTGAATATTGCCGAAAAGCGCGTCCCTCAAGATGGCAAGCTGAAGCGAAACTTCCAAGGTCGTCGCGTTGATTTTCGGGTAAATACCTGCCCCACCCAAAACGGCGAAAAAGTAGTTTTACGAATTCTCGACAACTCCAACACTCAGCTTGGTCTAAATAAGCTGATCAGTGACCCTGAAAGTCTAGTACTAATGCAAAGTTTTGCCAAACGTCCATACGGGCTAATTCTGGTCACAGGACCAACAGGCTCAGGCAAGACCACCACCTTATATTCCACACTTGCGGAATGTAATGACCCTGGCATCAACATCAGTACCGCCGAAGATCCTGTGGAATATAACTTGCCAGGGTTGACCCAATGCCAAGTTCTCCGCGAAAAGGGAATGACCTTTGCCAGTATTCTCCGCGCTTTCTTGCGTCAAGATCCTGACGTAATTCTCGTTGGTGAAACCCGCGATGCTGAAACCGCAAAAACAGCGATCGAGGCAGCGCTAACAGGACACTTGGTTCTCACAACCCTGCACACTAACGATGCACCCAGTAGTATCGCCCGCCTCGAAGAAATGGGCGTAGAGCCATTCATGGCTAGCACCGCCATTATCGGTGTCCTTGCTCAACGTTTACTTCGCCGCGTCTGTGACAACTGCCGAATTCCTTACAATCCACTGCAAGAAGAGCTAGATCGCTATGGATTACCCAGCAGTGACCTCCAACAAACCTTCTATAGAGCTAACATCGTCAATCGCGAAGCTATGTCTCCTGGCACAAGAATCTGTCCAAAATGTAACGGCTCTGGTTACAAAGGTCGAGCGGGTGTCTACGAAATCATGAAAATGACCGAACGTTTGCAAAGTGCGATTAATAAAGGTGCAACCACCGAAGTTATCAAAGAAATCGCCGTACAGGAAGGCATGAAAACCTTAATGGCTTATGCTTTTCAACTGGTAAGAGAAGGTGCAACCACTTTAGATGAAGTTTTACGAGTAGTCTACACTGACAAAGGTCGTGAAGCTGAAGAACGCGCCCGTCGTGGCAAGGGACTCGAATGCGAAAATTGTGATGCCATGCTCACACCCGAAACAGTTGAATGTCCATACTGCACTACGCCTAGAACCTTCTAAGTTTAATTGGCGGCGCAAACTCCGCCAACTAAGTTGGATTTCACATTGTTTATTAGGATTTAATCAGGAGAAAATCTCGTTATGGTAATGGACTATATCATCGAAGACTTGATGGAAGAGGTCGTAGAGCGTAAAGGTTCCGACTTGCATATTTCCGCAGGTTTGCCACCTTACATTCGGATTAACGGACATCTTACCCGCACCGAGCGCGATCCCCTCACTCCTGAAGAATGCCAGCGCTTAATCTTTGCGATGCTGAATAATAACCAGCGCAAAACTCTTGAGCAAACGTGGGAGTTAGACTGCTCCTATGGGGTAAAAGGACTAGCAAGATTTCGGGTCAATGTATACAAGGATCGCGGAACTTATGCGGCTTGCTTGCGGGCGCTTTCTTCTAAGATACCCGACATGGACGATCTGAATTTGCCGCCAATTGTGCGCGAACTGAGTGAAAAACCGCGTGGATTGGTTCTGGTTACAGGCCCCACTGGTTCAGGAAAAACCACTACTTTGGCGGCGATGATCCAAACGATCAACAAAACTCGCGCTGAACATATTCTCACCGTTGAAGATCCGATCGAATTTGTCTATGAATCGGTAAAAAGTGTAATCCACCAGCGTCAAGTCGGTGAGGACACCAAAACCTTTGCTAATGCCCTAAAAGCTGCATTGCGCGAAGATCCCGATGTCATCCTTGTCGGAGAAATGCGTGACTTAGAAACCATCCAATTAGCCGTATCCGCCGCCGAGACTGGGCATTTAGTGTTTGGCACATTACATACTAGCTCTGCATCTCAGACGGTCGATCGCATGGTAGATGTATTTCCGCCAGAGCAGCAAGGACAAATTCGGGTGCAGCTTTCTAACTCCCTCGTCGCTGTCCTAAGTCAAACCCTTGTCCAGCGTCATAATCCTCAACCAGGGCAATTTGGACGAGTGATGGCGCAGGAAATCATGATTGTTACGCCAGCGATTTCCAACCTAATTCGTGAAGGTAAAACCGCTCAAATGTACGGCTTTATCCAAACAGGCGGTAATCAATCGATGCAAACCCTTGAATCGGTTTTGGCGAAGCTATATATGGATGGTGATATCACCTTTGAGGCGGCGATATCCAAAACTTCGCGCCCTGAAGAGTTATTGCGTGTGGTTGGTCCAAACCCAGCACCTGTGATGAAACGCAAGGTTGTTGGCGATATCCGATCGCAGGATATGGTGCGATCGCGCTCAATCAGTGGTTAAGTTAATGGCTAAGTTCTTAAATTTTTTGTAAAAAGGTGCAGTGATGACAAAATTTCAAGGGAATTTAAAAGACTCTAAAGGCAAATCTGTACAGCAAACAATGGTAGCCGTATCAGTCAAGGAGGCTCGTGATACTTGGAGACAAAAGGGTTTTGTTGTTCAAGATATCAAAGAAGTTAAGGGTGGCTTTGATTTTGCTGGCTTTACGATGAAAAAAGTTACAGTCAAGGACTTAGCCTTGTTTTCACGACAGTTAGCAACCTTGGTTAATGCGGGTGTATCGATGGTGCGCGGTTTAGGGGTCATGTGCGATCAATGCGCCAACCCTCGATTGAAAATAGCGCTTACTGAAGTACTTGATGATGTGCAGCAAGGTACAAATTTCTCCGATGCTTTGCGTAAGCACCCCAAAGTATTTGACAAGCTCTATTGCGCGATGGTGCAAGCAGGTGAGACTGGTGGTGTACTGGATGACGTTTTGGCTCGTCTAGCGACATTGCTCGAAGATTCGGCACGTTTGACTAACCAAATTAAGTCGGCGATGACCTATCCGATTGTGGTTTGTTCGGTCGCACTCATTATCTTCCTTGGTATGTGTATTTTTATCATTCCCGTATTTGATGGTGTATTTAAGAGCTTGGGTGGTGAGTTGCCAGCATTTACGCAGATATTGGTAAATATCAGTAACTTTTTAAAAAGTGAGAAGATATTTATTCTGCCTGCGACTGCCTTTGGGCTTAGTTTCGCCTATAAGCGCATTTACGCAACTCCTGCTGGCAAGTTATATTTTGATGGTCTTTTCTTAAAAATGCCTTTGTTTGGCGATTTGGTGGTGAAGACTGCGGTAGCAAGATTTGCACGGACTTTCGGTTCTCTCTCTCGTGCTGGTGTGCCGATTTTGGCTTCCCTAGAAATTACTGGCGAAACAGCAGGTAATCTAGTTATTTCTAATGCGATCGATGCGGCAAGGAATGCGGTTAGAGAGGGCGGTCAGATTGCACCCGCGATGGAAAAAACAGAAGTATTTCCAGTAATGGCTTTACAGATGGTCAGTATCGGCGAAGAAACAGGTGAAATTGATAAGATGTTAATGAAGGTCGCTGACTTTTATGAGAATGAAGTTGAAGAAGCGGTCAAGGCGCTGACAAGTTTAATGGAACCATTAATGATCCTTGTCTTAGGGGGCATGGTCGGTTCGATTATCGTCGGGATGTACTTACCGATTTTCTCAATTATGGACAAGATCAAGTAATCAAAAAGCCCTGCATATAGTGGTTTTCAGTTGAGTGCGATATAAAAAATGTAGTGGCAATTCATGAATTGCCACTACATTATGGTAAGTAATCTTCGTCAAGTACTTGCGCGATCGCAAAGGGTGTTTCTAATGGAAAGGTAGCGATCGCTATCCCTGTTTCGACACTAGCAAGTTTTCGCGCTCCTTGATAGCAGTTTTCAAACTCTTGCAAGAAATATCTTTTTAGACTAGGACTAGTCTTGAATGCATCATCTAAGCGGCGGCGATGTTCTAACAGTGTATAGCGCCAACTATTTGAGCGTTTTTCTGGTTGATATTTGTATTTTAATAAGTGCATTAAAATAATTTCTAAATTACTTTTAACAGCTTGTTTTTCACTTTTTCCCATACATTCAATTTCTTCGATCAAGTTCTCTATATCTAAGTTTGTCAAGTTTCCTTGGCGCAATAAGTCTACGGCTTGCGCTAGCCATAGAGAGAAATCTTGCTCGTAAAGTTGACTATGGGATATTGTTGGGGTAGGCGCAGTGGTCATACAGAAATTTAGCAATCAATATTCGTATTGTGACATATTTAAAATTCCGTTTAGCCCAAACAATTAATCGCCTCTTGCCAGCTACTCCCAGTTGATAACCAATGTATAGGCAAGTCACCATTACCCGAACCACGAAACCATGTTCTTTGACGTTTGGCAAATTGACAAGTGTGAGTCACGGTAAGTGATTTAGCAGTTGCTAGATCAGTTTTATTGGCTAAATAATCGGACATTTCTGCATAGCCGAGTGTTTTAAAAAGGGGTAAATCTGCGCCATAAAGAGCTTGTAAATCACGAATTTCATCAAGCCAACCATTTTCTAACATCTGCTCAGTGCGATCGCTAACCAACTTACGATAGGCATCAAGATCTTCACAATCTAAACCAATCTGCATAATTGGATAATCAGGCGGTTGCTCACCCTGTTGTGCTGATAATGGTTGCCCCGTGACATAAAAAACCTCTAGCGATCGCAAAGTCCTAATTTGATCGTTAGCATGAATTTTGGTAGCTCCCACAGGATCGACCTGTTGCAAAACTTGATAGCAATAGTTTTGACCTAACTCCTCAAGTTGCGATCGCAATTCTGGCTGAGGTGGCACTCTCGGAATTTTTAGCCCAGCCGTAATCGCCTTAATATACAGCCCTGAACCACCAACGAGGATTGGGGTAATACCTTCAGCATGAAATTTAGCGATTAAAGTTTGGGCTTGTTGTTGATAATCAGCAAGAGTTAAGGTTGTGTCTGGTTCTGCAATATCGATCAAGTAATGGGGAACTTCTTGACGCTCTTCTAGGCTTGGTTTTGCTGTGCCGATATCAAAATGGCGATAGACTTGGCGCGAATCAGCGCTTAAAATTGGTGAATTTAGATGTTTTGCAAGGGCGATCGCTAGACTAGTTTTTCCCGTAGCCGTAGAACCTAAAATCACAATTAAACTGATAGAATTCATTATTATTTCAGTCTAAAATATTTGACGGTTGGCAACATTATAATAATCATTAATATCTCGATAATAATCATTAATATCTCGGCTGATTACTGAAATATTAATGATTATTCTGGGCTTGGAATTGCTGGCACTATGTATCCTTTGTCACACGCGTTTGAATTGGAATTGCTGTACGATACTAAGCGTCTTATATATGTTAAAGTTCTAACTGTATCTAGCCAAGCAGTAGTTATGTTCTCCTGTTTGGATACAAGCTTTATTCGCTACCAACGGCTTCGCAAATGGGTTCTCCTACTATAACGCTCATAGCGTTTAGCATCTGGAGAATTTCACCTTAACAATGACAATG
>JBAXTW010000066.1:0-23312 GCA_037129985.1 Pseudanabaena sp. ELA645
TATTTACTTCTTGTTATAACCTACTTTTCCATCAACGAATTATTTACAGCAAGAATTATTTTATGTGCAGGTAAAAAGCAAGAACAGATTGAATTACTCGAACTAGACAAAAGCGGTATTCATGTCGCCGAATACCTCACCGTATTACCTCCAAAAGAATTACTTCAAGCAAAACTCCAACAAGCGATCGCCTCAGCACTTCGGCGATTACCCTCATCAGAACAGGATTAATATGTTTTTCTGCGATCGCTAGATATAAAAAATTAGCGATCACCTTCAAGCAACCTGACTGAAAGAGCTAGACTCAGAGTTGAGTGCCACATTATTATGCTGCTCCACTTGCGAACCATCTTCACGATCCTGAATTTTAGCATGATAAGAAGGACTCAACACACCAGACAGGCGATCGCATCGCAACACTTCCCATACTTCAGGTACTTCACTCACTAGCATTTCCAAAATAATTTCTGAATATGGGCGATCGCCAATATCTTGACGTTCGATTAAACGATTACGCCCATAATTCCAAAAGCTTTCCGTGATTAGACTTTCTTGCTTAGTTGACTTGTCACACGACTCTCTTTTGGGTTTTATTAGCCAATTTTGCCAGTAACGATATAAGCAACCCGCAAACCAACATTAGTGGAATGATCAGCCATGCGTTCAAGATGGTGGATCGCTAATACCATTAACATTACGGGTTCTATCGGCTCACCATATAATCTTTGAGCGGCAATTAGATCGTAAATTCTCTTGTAATCGTCATCAACAGCATCATCTTTGGCTTTGATCTGCAAGCCAATATTTTCATCAAGATTTGCTAATGCTTCTAAGCTCATCGCCAGCATGGCTCGACAACGATGAAACATAATTTGCAATTCACTAAGATGGGGTGATGGCGGATAGGGAAAAATTTTGATGGCGATTTCGCCAAGATTTTCCGCATAGTCGCCAATTCTCTCAAGATCACGGATCAATTGCATCAAAGCACTAAGCAATCTGAGATCACGGGCGACTGGTGCTTGTAAAGCAATTAAATTAATGCAATCAATTTCAATTTGACGATAGATTTGATCGATTTGTTTGTCCTGAGAATCAATACGTTTCGCCGATTCAAGGTCACGATCAAATAGGGCGGCATGAGCTAGAAGAAACGAATTTTCCACGAGAGCGCCCATTCGCAAAGTGTCTTGTTCTAAACGATTTAATTGCCGCTCAAAGCTGCTTCTTGTGCGTTTCTGACCTTGATATGAGGTTTCTAACATGGACTTCCTCGAAATCAAAGAAATCAAATCGGATAAAATTAAAGCCGTATCTCGTATGTTTACATATATTTTAGTCTTTGAAAGTGTTTGCAAATACTCCCTCAAAATACTTATCGCCCTGAAACTCTCCCTGAAATTCACCCTGAAGTTTGCTATTGCACAAAACTAAGGTCGTAGATGAATTTTGCTCAAAGCCAATATGTTCGTAAAACTCAGTCTGATGCGTAGTCATTAAGTATACGCGCTCGACATCACAAACAAAGGGATGCGCTAACACAGTTTGGACTAACTTGCGTCCTAAGCCTGCTCCCCGATAATCTGGATCAATTACCACATCCCAAATCGTCGCTCGATAAACGCCGTCACTGGTGGCGCGAGCATGACCGATCAATTTTTCGCCATCCCATACGGTGACAACAGGTTTAGAGTTGGCGATCGCGATCGCTAAGCCCTCTAAAGTACGTTCCTTTGCCCAAAAAGCCCCTATTTTCAATAAACTTTGCAACTGTTCTAAATCGACTTCCTCGTGGCGATCGCTAAAGCGAATGTGACGATTATCCATGCCTTGATCCATGTATTTGAATTCCCGAATTTATTAATCCGTTGATTAACCCGTCACAAAATCCTGACATATTGGCGATCGCGTGACTGTATCAGTTTTTGCTTTAGAGCGAACCATATCTACAAAAAAAGAGCGCAATGCGCTCTTTTTTTTATTAAATAAGCGATCGCTTATTT
Organism: Pseudanabaena sp. ELA645; assembly: GCA_037129985.1. Lineage (GTDB taxonomy): Bacteria > Cyanobacteriota > Cyanobacteriia > Pseudanabaenales > Pseudanabaenaceae > Pseudanabaena. The sequence continues at coordinate 2,004 of JBAXTW010000066.1, forward strand.
AGTTGCTTGCCAAGGCTCAGGCAAATAAACCTTTTTCGCTAAGCCAAGTAACTGAAGTAAACTGATTACGCCCCAAGTCGGATCAAGCTCCCACCACTTCAAACCAGCCCTTGCCGACTTCGGAAAAGCATGGTGATTGTTGTGCCAGCCTTCGCCATAGGTCAAAATGGCAGCCCACCAGAGATTTGTGGAATGATCGGCGACTTCACTAAAGTTCTTGTAGCCCCACTTATGACAAGCCGAGTTAATTAACCAAGTGCTATGCCAAAGAACCACTGAGCGTACAGCCATCCCATAAACAAGGAAAGAAGCTCCTAGTCCCGAAAATAGCTTTTCACCAATGAAATAAAGCAAAAATCCTAAAGGAATTTGCAATACCAAAAAGTAGCGGTCTAGAAATGCGTAATAGGGATCAGAGGCAAGATCGGGCGCGAATTTTTTGTAACTCTCGCGTTCAAAATGTTCGGGACGAGAACGAATAATCCACATAATGTGGCTAAACCAAAAACCACGATTTGCCGAGTAGGGATCTTTGTCGTTATCTTCGGTAAAACCATGATGTTGTCGATGACCACCAACCCAAAACACTGGACCACCCTGTACTGCCAAGGCTCCGATCGTGGTGAGGATATACTCTAACCACTTCGGCACTTGAAAACTGCGATGACTCAGCATACGGTGATAAGCAAGGCAAATACCAATGCTTCCTAGTAACCAATGTAGAAAGACGGTGAGAATTACTGCTTGCCATGAGAAATAAAAGGGAGCAGCTAGGGCAGCGAGATGAAAAGCACTGAAAAATCCGACATTCGTCCAATTCAGTTTTTGTTCAGTGGAGATGGCTTCGGTAGTGGCGGTCATGAAATAACCATGAAATAACTTAGGGTGTGGTGAGGAGATGCAAGTATCACTTACAAGCTATATTAAGTTTAACTGCTTTTTAAGCAGTTATGCAAGTGTCACTTACATTATGTCTCACTTGTATTACTATTTGGCAAATTATTTGGCAAATCATCTTAATGGTACATACTCTCATGTCTGTATCTCGAATTCCAACTAGGCAGCGTATCGTTAACACGGCGTTGGAACTGTTTGCTAGCAAAGGAATTACCGAGACAACTACCCGCCAGATTGCTGACTTCGCTCAGGTGAATGAAGTTACTTTATTTCGTCATTTTGGCAATAAACATGGTTTATTGTTAGCTGTGTTGCAGGAATGTTTAGAAAAATATTTGCAGTTGGCTCAAGTGCATGAGCCATTTGCAGGTTCAGAGATGGTGTCTGATATGACTACGCCCAATACGCAAAGAGATTTACGCCAATTTTTAAAAGACTATATCCAAGGTTCATTGCAAGCATTGGAAACTGTCCCTGAATTAATGCGATCGCTAATTGGTGAGGCGGGACAATATCCCCTCGAAAGCCGCCAAGCCCTTGCTCAAGGAATTAATCAGGTTAATCAAACGATCGCGACAGCTATTCATGATGTCTTGATCAATTCGCGACTGCAATATGCTTTGCCACCAATTAGGCTGGCGAACTTATTAAATACTTGTATTTTGGGTTACGCCGTGATCACTTTGACTAGTGATGTCCAGACGATTTGGAGCGATCGCGATGATTTTATAAATACATTAGTAGATATGTTTGTCCAAGAGGTGAGCCAGATCCCACAAGCGCGACCAATCATGGATATTTCTGCGGAAACAGTACGCGAAATAATTTTGCAAGCGAAAAAATGTGGTGCAAAGGACTATGCGATCGCTTATTTACTGTTTGGGGCTGGGCTAACGGCGCTGGATATCACGCGCTTACGATTAAAAGATTATCAAATTCAGGCAAATCACGGAATTTTGCTGATTAGTTCTACCTCTAGCGATCGTTTTGAGCAGGGACGCGAACAGCGGCGATCCGTACCACTAAATCAGAAAATCCTCGGTCATCGTTACGGTTCGGCAACCAATAATCCCCTCAGTGCCTATCTCAAAAATCGCCAAAAAGGTTCTAAAAACAGTCAAAAAAACAATCCTCAAATCGATGCTCATGACTTGAAAGATGATCTTGATGTCATGTTTCTTGGCGCTGATATCAACGCTGATCTTGATCTCAAGAGCGATCGCCAATTGCTATCGTTAACAGAAATCGAGCAAATGTGGGAATCATGGACAAAATCCTACCGTAATCCTGATGGAGCAGCGATCGCGATTGAGCAAGTACGACATACTTGGTGTTTAGAAATGTTAGCGCGTGGCATCGATGTTGACAGTTTTTGCATCATTAGTGGACTCAAGCCCAAAGAGTTGCAAGCTTATCAAATTCGACTAAAGGAAAAGCTAGCCATTGATCAAGCGATCGCCCTTGATAGTTAAAGCAACTAATTTTTGCTTAGTGTCATGAATTATTCGCGCCCTCAAAGCCATATAAATGGAAACTTGTAGGGGTTTAGCATTTGCGCCACTATTTTATACTCCTCACGATCATCTTAGAACGCAAATGCTAAACCCTTTGTGATTTCATCGATAACTTGTCCCTGCGTTGCGAGGTTTGGGCTGAGCATTCCCAAGCCAAAACTATCTGAAAAATTGTAGATTTCTGTGGGAATGCTCAGCCCCTACAGGAGGATCGTCTCATGCGCGAATAAATAAAGACATAAACAATTTTTGCTTTTATCTTTGATTTTTGAGTCGGCTACTTTTTACTAACCTCTTTGTCTTGGTGTATAATTCGGGCGTTCTCTGTACTCATTTTTTTGAGTATGTGGAATTGAATGTTTTTGTACTGTTCTAGTACTTTAAGCACCAAGTGTCTTTTTTGAGAGGCAAACAGGTTGGCATTATCGGCGTTCAGATCGGCATTTCCAATTGGAGTTTTGGGTAGAAAAGCAAAGTGAGAGTTCCCCTAGACTGTTATCGCATTCTTGGTTTGACACACCTGTCAGGGCTAGAAAAAATCCATCAAGCTCATCGCGATCGCCTGCTCTCTATGCCAAGGCGTGAATATTCTGATGCAGCGATCGCCTCTCGTAAGCGAATAATTGATCGGGCTTATGAAATATTGACCGATCGCGATCTTAGTATTATTGGTAATGCAGATGATCCAGTTAGCGATCGCCCAGCAAGTACCGCCCCAAATCAACTCGAAGCCGATGAAAGAGACTTTGCAGGGCTATTACTAATATTGTATGAACTCGGTGAATCCGAAAAAGTCCTATCCTTAGCTAAGCCCTATTACGACCCTGAAGAAGCAGAATATCAATCTCCCCGAATTTCACCTCACGATCCTGATTTACTCCTCTCTGTTTCTTTGTCATTTTTAGAACTAGGGCGAGAAAATTGGAAACAGGGACAATATGAATCGGCAGCAGGTTCGCTGGAATCCGCCCAAGAAATTTTATTGCGGGAAGGCTTATTTTTAAGTATACGCAGTGAAATTCAAGCGGATTTATTTCGGTTGCGCCCCTATCGGATCCTCGAATTATTAGCAACTCCTGACAATCATGCCAATGATCATCGTAAGGGAATGTCCCTCTTACAAGAAATGCTCGATGCAAGGCGCGGCATTGATGGATCGGGCAATGACTATTCCAGCTTGGGTATAGATGACTTTTTGCGATTTATTCAGCAATTACGCAGCTACATGACAGCGATCGAGCAGCAAACCTTGTTTGAGGATGAAGCGCGTCGCCCCTCCTCTGTGGCAACTTATTTAGCCGTATATGCTCTAATTGCGCGGGGATTTTCACAACGTCAGCCCGCCTTGATTCGCCGTGCGAAAGGGCTATTAGTCAAACTCAGTGCCAGACAGGATATTTATCTCGAAAAGGCGGTATGTGCTTTACTACTTGGACAAACAGAAGAAGCAAGCGCGGCGATCGATAGTAGTTCTGAAGCCGATCAAATTGCTTTCATCAGACAAAATTCTGAGGGTGCGCCCGATCAATTACCAGGGCTATGTCTCTACAGTGAACGCTGGATGCAAAAGGAGGTATATCCCCACTTTCGCGATCTGATGAGTCAAATCGTCTCGCTGAAGGATTATTTTGCCGATGAACAGGTACAAACATATCTGGAAGAACTGCCAAATACATCAGCTTTGTCTTCGGAATGGACTTCTCCTGTGGGAAGCGATCGCCTAGCATCTATGCTGAACTCCCCAGAAGATATGCCAACAGCAAGGAGCGGTTTTGAGCGGGGTAGTGAAAGCAATGAGCCACGACTTTCTAAGTATGCACCTGAATCGCCAAATCGTTTTCAGAGATCGACCGCACCCGTAATTGAGCGACCTGAATCTAGGAGCAGTATTTCCCGCGATCTGCCTAAATCGCCCCGTTCCAGCAATATGCCGCCCGCAAGAAATTCATCCCAAAATATTTCTGAAGCTGTCAAGGAAATCAAGCGTCCATCTGGTTCTACTAATTCTTCAGCTAATTCCTCGGCAAAGCGCAAATTTAATCTCGGTCGGTTGATTATCGTAATTGTAATGGCGATCGCCTTAATCAGCAGTTCTATCTGGTTGGTAGTTTGGGCTTTCCGCTCCTTAACTGGCTCCTCTCGTTCTGAGGCTTATATTCCATTAGAAAAACCGATCGCCCCAATTGTCGAAGCAATTAATACGCCTAGTACGATCGCCGTTGCTTCAACAGGTCCATTGGACAAAGAAACTGCAACCAAGGTGATTGAAGCATGGCAAGTCACTAAAACTAAGGCTCTTGGCAAAACCTATGAGGACAATCTCTTAGAAGATATTCTAACTGAACCTGTTTTGGCTGATTGGAAAGGACGCGCTAAAGACCTCAAGGCAAGTAATTCCTATTTGCAGTACCAAGTTAAGTCAAGCGAAGTTGACAAAGTAATTCCCGACGGTGATAGCAAAGCTAAGGTTGTGGCAAAAATTTCCGAATCGCGTAATTACTTTTACAATGGCGAACTCGATCGCAGTGCCTCTAAGGAAGATTCCAACTATTCCGTTGAATATGATTTGGTTCGGAAAGATAATAAATGGCTAATTCGCGAGATGTTAGTCTTTTAAAAAAGAAGGCGCTACGCGCCTTCTTTTTTTAGGTTAAAAATCGTCTGGTGGTAGCTCGTCATCTTCTGGCTCGATCTCTTCAGGTACGACTTTAGTTGCCGAAACCGCTACACCTTCGGCGAGCTTATCGCGGATCTGTTTTTCGATATCCTGAGCAAACTCTGGCTTGTCTTCCATATATTTGATCGTGTTGTCTCGACCCTGCCCGATGTTATCGCCTTGGTAGCTATACCATGCGCCCTTACGAACGATGATGCTCATTTCTTCCGCAAGATCTACGAGACAACCAACAGTGGAAATACCTTTGCCGAAAATAATATCAAACTCAGCAATCCGAAATGGGGGGGCTACTTTGTTTTTGGCGACCTTGACTTTGGCTCTAATCCCATATTCCTCCGTGCCTTTTTTGAGGGTTTGAATACGGCGAATGTCTAGACGCACTGAAGCATAAAATTTCAGGGCTGTGCCGCCAGTGGTTACTTCAGGGCTACCGTAGGAAACGCCAATTTTTTGACGCAATTGATTTAAGAAAATTACAATGCAGTTCGATCTCCCGACATTAGCCGTGATTTTGCGGAGAGCTTGACTCATTAACCTTGCTTGCAAACCCACATGGGATGCACCCATTTCACCTTCAATTTCAGCACGGGGGACAAGAGCCGCTACCGAGTCGATCGCAATGATATCCACCGCCATCGATCGCACCAAATTATCGACAATTTCCAGCGCCATTTCACCCGAATCTGGCTGGGAAATCAGTAAATTATTGATATCAACGCCTACACTTGCCGCATAAGTAGGATCAAGAGCATGTTCAGCATCGACAAAGGCGGCGATACCACCACGTTTCTGGACTTCGGCGATCGCGTGAAGAACTAGAGTGGTTTTACCAGAGCTTTCTGGTCCATATACTTCAATTACCCGTCCCTTTGGCAAGCCTCCACCGAGCGCAAGATCAAGTGGTAATGCGCCACTGGGAATTGTCTCGACCCGCATATTCGTGGCATCACCCAGACGCATGATCGCGCCCTTGCCATGATCTTTCTCGATCTTTTGCATGATCGCATCAAGCGCCTTTTTTTTCTCAGGGCTGATGCTAGATTTTGGTTCTTGAGCGCTGGCATTTTTAGCGATCGCCTTTTCAGCCTTATCAGCTTGACTAGTTGCGGAGGAATTTTTCGGAGCCATTTCAGTTCGAGGTTCGTCTAATACTTCTGCCTCATTATGACACTAAGCTTCCGAGTTTGAGATATTTAATGCGTACTGAAATTTAAATGATTGTATTGACACCACTTGAATTTAGATATTTGTACTGAAAAACACTGGTGAAATTGTGTATATAAAACCCAAAATTGTTTCGACGGGCTTCACCTGCCGAAACAATTTTTAAACTCGCAAGACAAATACAATTCTTACCAAAAGCAACGTAATATTTGTAAATTCTAGTGTCAGAATTGATATAGCTAATTTTCTCTAACGGTTTATCGATATGTCTGCGGAATATCCACCAGTGATGTTGGTGGACGGTTATAATGTAATTGGGCTGTGGCGACACTTGCAGGAGATGAGAGATCTGCAAGGGTTTGACATTGCGCGATCGCATTTAACCGAAACAATGGTGAATTTTAGCGCTTATCACGGTTATAAGACGACATTAGTGTTTGATGCCTATGTGCAAGCTACACCTGCAAAAGCTGAAAAAATCACTAAAAACCTGAAGTTATATTTCACCGATCATAACGAAACTGCGGATACTTACATCGAACGTCAATGTGGCAAATACCGCCGCGATCCACTTAGGCATTTAAAACGAATTATTGTGGTGACATCTGATCGCGCCCAACAACTAACTGCGATCGGCTTTGGGGCTGAATGGTTATCATCAACTGCTTTAGAACAAGAAGTAGAGGCAACTATGCGATCGGTGCAAAGTCGGCAAAGAAATCAAAAAGCAAATACTAAAAATTTACTAGGAAATCGCATTGATAGTGCGACGAAAGATCAACTAGCCAAGTGGCGCAATAGATTGAACTGAAACGATGAAAGTATAGGTTGTGCGAAGCACAACCTATACTTTCCCTTTTACGAATACTAAATCTTCGGGGGTGTTGCAGTTAAAAAGCATTGATGCAGGCACATTTTCTATTTCGATAACTTCTAAATTCTCCAACCATTTTTGAAACGATCGCCCTCCTTGATTAATAAACTCCATCAGCGAATCTCGACATGCTCCGCGATAGAATCCACATAAAGGTTCCCATTGCTTTCGCAAATTATCATTTGGATTTTTATTTGAATCATAATTTGTGTGGCGCGGTAAATAGGCGATCGCAATTTCTGGCAAATCCGCTAAATGACTCGCCCATATTTGAAGAATGTCACTTTGAAGATTTGGCAAATCACAAGCAAGCAGCAATACCCAATCATTCGGTTCACAAATTGCTTGAATTCCTTGCCAAAAGCCAACTAATGCACCATCAGACTGCTGATCTATAACCATAAAATGATTAGCCATAGAATTCGCGATCGCCATTTCATATTGTGACTGACTCCGCACCACCACATAAATAGCATCAGCTACTTCTAAAGCAGTTCGACAAGTCTTAAATAATAGAGTTTCTCCATTGATTTCTAATAGAGTTTTATCTCTTCCCATGCGAGAGCTTTTACCACCAGCAAGAGCGATCGCGATGATTTTCATATTACAAATTGATGTTAGTTTCTAAAGTAGGGGCGGGTTTTGCATATAGATCCTGCTTCAGTACAGAATTATCAACTAAACCCGCCCCTACTGTGTATAACCTGACAGAGTTCCACATCAGTTACAGATACTGTAAGGCAAGATGAAAAGCCGTAATCGATTTGGCATCGAGGCTAGCATCCGCACTTTGCGATCGCAATAAATCCTCAATCTCTTCTCGACTAAGAAAGACAACTTCTATCTCTTCATCTTCATCTTGAGCAGGAGGATGTTCTAATTTAGTTAGATCTTGAGCCAGATAAGCATGGATAATTTCATCGGAATATCCAGGACAAATATAGAATCCGCCTAGATATTGCCATTTGCTAGCACTATATCCAGTTTCCTCCTCAATTTCGCGCTTAATTGTCACATCATGATTTTCGCCAACTTCCAATGTTCCCGCAGGAAATTCTAAGAGATAGCGCTGAATCGCAAATCGATATTGCTTGACTAAAACAAACTTGCCATCGGCAGTCACAGGAACAGCCATCCCCGCCCCAGGGTGTTTGATATAGGAATATTCACCTACAACGCCATTCGGTAATTTGAGGCGATCGCTATGAAAGGAAAATTTACTACTCTGATAACTAAGGCGATTTTGGAGGATTTGCGAAGGTACGAGATTTGACATAAATTTTTGTTGAGAGAAAAACTTTCTTATTTTGTCACATAATTAGGTCATCAAAAGAAACCTGTAAATGCACAGATCCCCGACTTTTTCTAAGCAAGTAAAGACAATTTGTGAATTCAGAGAAAAAGTCGGGGATCTTAAGCTGTACTTTTTTGGGTTTCCTCTGCCTAACTACTTCACAACCCGAATTGTTTCGAGACTGTCATCACTTGCGCCATTAATAATCCCACCCGATCGCAAAATGCACTGCAACATTTCCACAACCTCCAGCCTAATTTCCTCACCAATACAAAGCAACGGAATCCCAGGGGGATAAGGACAAAGCGACTCCGCACTAACCCGCCCGATCGCCTCATAAATAGAAATGCGATCGCTTATGGCAAAATAAGCCTCACGCGGCGTAAGTCTACCCTGATAATTCGTAATTCCTAATTCGTAATTCGTAATTAATTTTTCCTTTTCCCTTTTCCCTTTTTCCTTACTAAGTTGCTGGAATCCATAAACTAAACGCTCAATATCAGCTTGAGTATTTCCCAAACTAAGAATGAAAACTAATTGACTGAGAGTCGGCATTTCTGCCATGACATCGAACTCAGAATGCAAGCGCAAATCCGCATCAAAACCACTGATCCTCAAATCATCGACCATGACAGTTAAGCGCGTCGGATCGAGCGTGGCAACTTCCCTTTGGTCGAATGTTTGCAAGTTCGGAATTTGATTTAATCGCGATCGCACTTCCTTCGATAATTGCAAAGTTTCTGTTAATAGAGCTTTGCCATCGATCGCCATTTGTCGCCGCGCCACATCAAGGGAAATCAGTAATAACAAATTAGGGCTACTCGATCGCAATATTTGTAAAGCGCGATCGACTTGCTCAACCTGAATGCGATCGCCTTGCAAATGCAAAATCGATGACTGCGTAAGGCTACCCGCCACTTTATGCGTAGACTGCACTACCAAGTCGGCTCCTGCCTGTAAAGCCGATATTGGTAAATCAGGATGAAAACCTAAGTGCGCTCCGTGGGCAGCATCAACTAATAAGGGAATGTTGTAAGAATGGGCGATCGCTGCTAGCTTCTCAATCTCACCACATACTCCAAAATAGTTAGGACTAACTACCATAACCGCTTTAGCATCTGGATGTGCTTGCAAAAATAATTCTAAAGTTGCAGGACTGACTCCCAAATCTAAATCGAATTCCGATAAATAATCGGTCGGCAAATAAATTGGGGTTGCGCCATTCAGCACTAATCCTGCGATCGCCGCCTTGTGACAGTTACGTCCGATCAAAATTGTGTCCCCCATTCCACAGGTTGCCAAAAGCATCGCCTGTATGCCACAGGTAGAGCCATTAGTCAGAAACCAAGCGCGATCGCTGTTATATGCCTCCGCCGCTAAGACTTCCGCTTCCGTAACTGCTTCTTCAAGTTCGGGTAATTCTGGCAAATCCAAACGAAAGACCGTTTCCCCTAGAAGTTCCACAAATTGGCGATCGATTCCCTGACCCCGTTTATGCCCTGGCATATAAAATGGTGCATGATCGATGTTGAGATATCGCCGTGCTGAGGCTAGTAATGGTGCTGTATCTTGATTCATCTTTTTGTGAGTTTTTAATAGAAAGGTTTAAAAGTGCCGCGAAGCGGCACTTTTAAACCTTTCTCTGGGTTTCATGTCAGCGAAAAGCGCTGTAAAGCTGTATATTAGCTAAAGTCACACTTTAACCGATCTCAAATTTAAAAAGCCTTGATAGCAACTGCCATTAAACCAACGACAAGACGACCTGTATTTCCTTTCACCGCCGTGATCGGACAGGAAGAGATGAAGCTCGCCCTGTTGCTCAATGTCATCGATCCCAAAATCGGTGGAGTGATGGTCATGGGCGATCGCGGTACAGGCAAATCCACAACCGTTCGCGCCCTTGCCGATCTCCTACCCGAAATTGAAGTTGTCGCTGACGATCCCTTTAGCAGCCACCCTACCGATGGCGATCTTCAGAGTGAAGAAGTCCGCCGCCGCGTAGCCAATGGCGAGACTCTGCCCGTCAGCACCAAGCAAGTGATCATGGTTGACCTGCCCCTCGGTGCGACTGAAGATCGTGTATGCGGCACGATTGATATTGAAAAAGCATTATCTGAAGGGGTCAAAGCCTTTGAACTAGGACTTCTTGCCAAGGCAAATCGTGGCATTCTCTATATCGATGAAGTCAATCTACTGGACGATCACCTCGTCGATGTTTTGCTTGATTCCGCCGCTTCGGGCTGGAATACGGTGGAGCGAGAAGGTATCTCCATTCGTCACCCTGCTAGATTTGTGTTAGTTGGCTCTGGTAACCCTGAAGAAGGTGAATTACGTCCACAGTTGCTCGATCGCTTTGGTATGTATGCGGAAATCCGCACCGTGCGCGAACCTGAACTGCGGGTGCGTGTAGTCGAAGAGCGCACTAATTTTGATGGCAATCCTCACGGATTTTTGACGGAATATGCCGATCGCCAAGGAGAGCTTCAAGCGAAAATTGTGAGCGCCCAAAATCTTCTCAGTGAAGTAGATATTCCTCAAGATTTACGGTTGAATATTTCTAGAGTTTGCTCAGAACTGAATGTCGATGGTTTGCGCGGTGATATTGTCAGCAATCGTGCTGCGAGAGCGATCGCTGCCTTTGAAGGTCGCAAAGAAGTCGAAGTAGACGACATCAAGCGGGTAATCGGTCTATGTCTGCGTCATCGCCTTCGCAAAGATCCGCTCGAATCCATTGATACTGGTTATAAAGTTCTCAAAACTTTCAATCAAGTATTTGGCATCGAAGAAGAATAAATTGATTCGCCCGCGATGCGGGCGAATCAATTTGTAATTTTCCGATAAAAAGTCAAGCAAGTCTGTCCATATTGGCGGCGATCGCAACAAACGAGACTACCAATCACATCAGGTAATGGACGTAAGCGATCGCATTCTGCGATTACGAAAGCATTATCGGCGAGTAACGGTGGTAATAAGCTAAGTACAGGCTGATATAAATCGCTTTGATAAGGGGGATCGAAATAAACTAAATCAAAAAATTGGGGTTGCGATAGTTGTAATTTCGCCAAAACCTTGGTTGCCTCACCCTTGATCACTTGAAAAGTTTGATCGGGGTTAGCGAGTTTTTGCCAATTTTCATTAATAATTTGACAAGTCGAGCCAGATAACTCAATACCGACAACTTGCGCTGCACCGCGCACCATAGCCTCGGCTCCCATCGCTCCTGAACCAGCACAAATATCTAACCAATTTGATCCCCGAATCTGATTTTGCAAAATATTAAAAACCGCCGCCCTGACCTTGCTCGGTGTCGGGCGTGTTGCTAAACCTGTGGGCGTTTTAATGGTGCGATCGCCATTGATCCGAATAGACATTGTAAATAGGTAGGCTTAATTGTTGCTAGTGGAACAGGCTTCTAGCCTGTTGACGGGCAAGATGCCCATCCCACAGCTTAGATTAAATGACTAGAAAAAGATAACCCTTCGATCTGATCGATCGGAACAATCCAAATTTTATTTTGATAGGGTCGCCATACAGCGCTCATGACATAGTGGTTACGAATAGAGATGATGTGAACATGAGGAATACCAGAATACTTGGAGCAAGAACGCAAAAAATCGAGGGTGCGAATCAAACGAGTATGTAAAAAAGTCGCCATTTCGTCACTACAATTCTGGAGCAACATCGGCACAGGCTGCGGATCAGTATCGCCCCTTAACTCGTAAATAATATGGGTTTTACCCTTAAATTCGATTTTGCGCGATCGCAATTGCCAACCGCACAGCACACCAAAGCCGATGACCGCCATACCTAGATCGATATGAAAATCGCGCATCTGAAATTTCGTATTACTACTCATGTCAGTATGAGTATTGTAACCAGTCCAAACATGAAATCTCTCTAAATTCTCGTTGTTAATATCAATCGCCGAACGATAGGGAGAAGTCACAACATGGGCAGTCTGTGCGTTTTCGGAAGAAGTCTCTGAGGTCATACTTGTCTCGTGAGTGACAGCATTTACAGGAATAAGAGATAAAAACTTATGCTACCTGAATTTATTAACTAAAAGCTGAATAGATAATGCTATAAGCAGCCTAACATTTTTTAATTGAGTTTTTAATTAACTTGTTGGTTAAATTAACTGTAGCTTCCTACAAAATAGACCAGAATGACTCATAAAAGTTCGCTTAAATATCAACAGTTGCAACCCATTCTTTTTCAACGCGAGTTGCAACAATATCAGCGTACTTTGCTTACCAATGTTTGCATATTAGTTGGACTGACGGCGATCGGGACATTGGGCTATCGTCTGATCGAAGGCTGGAGTTGGTTTGACGCGCTCTATATGACGATCATTACCCTTGCGACGATTGGTTATGGTGAAACCAACCCTTTGCATCTTGAAGGACGTATTTTTACATTACTCTTGATCGTGCTTGGAGTTTTAAGCATTAGTTACATTGCCGCGCAGTTTACCGCCGCGATCGCCAATGGGCATATTTACAATATTTTTCAAGCGAGGCAACATCGAAAGGTTATGGAGTCACTAGATAAACATTATATAGTTTGTGGATTTGGGCGCACAGGGCGACAGGTCACATCGGAGTTTGCGGCTGAGGGGAGCATTGCCTTTGTGGTCATTGATAGTGACCCTGTGGCGATCGAACAGGCTGAGTTAGCGGGTTATCCTGCTTTGCAAGGGGACGCGGCTCTCGACAATACGCTGCTACTGGCAGGAATCGAACGGGCGGTTTGTATTGTGGCAGCGCTACCATCGGATGCCGAAAATCTTTATACGGTGTTATCAGCGAAAACTTTAAATCCTGAAATCAGAGCGATCGCCAGAGCAAGTACGGAAGAGTCTATGCAAAAGTTGCGCCGTGGTGGAGCCGATGAGGTGATCTCGCCTTACATTACAGGCGGTAAGCGGATGGCTGCGGTGGCGCTGCGTCCACAGGTGATGGATTTTGTGGATGGGATTATTGCTGGGACAAATCGCTCGTTTTACATTGAGGAATATCGGATTGATGATTCTAGTTATATTGGCATTTCCTTAAAACAAGCGAGTTTGCGATCGCAGACAGGAGCTTTAGTTTTAGCCATTCGGCGGGCGGATGGTGATGTGATTGCGGGCCCTGATGGTAATACTGAGATTTTACAGGGCGATGTCTTGATCTCAATGGGAACACCTGAGCAGTTAAGGGCGCTCAATCAATTACTTAGTCCTATTTCTAAAAAGCAAAATTTTCTACGTTTACCGCGCACTAAGTAATCATGAAGAAGAGCTAGATGATTCAGCGATCACCTCTTGGTCTAAATAATAATCTCGTCCATAGTAGTAATATCCACCATAACTATTTTGTTCACTAATGCCATTGAGCATCATTCCCAAAATAGGAACTTTAGATTGATCGAGTAATGACTTCGCCATGACAACCTCTTGAGAATGAACTTGCCCAAGACGCACCACTAACAATATTCCATCTACTGACTTACTAATAATTAGAGGATCGGCAACCGCCATCAATGGCGAACTATCAATGATCACAAAATCATAATTATTTCTTGCCGTTTTAATTAAATCCTCCATAGATTGAGAATCTAACAAGGTAGCGGGATTTGGTGGGCTAGTTCCCGCAGTCAACAGGTCTAAATTGGGTAAAGGTTGAAGAATCGCTTCTTCTAAATATGTTTGATTGACTACAATATCGCTCAATCCTTTTATATTAAGCTGTTTCCAAATTTTATGTTGGCGGGGACGGCGCATATCCGCATCTACTAACAGTACACGCATGCCCCTTGCGGCCATAACCGTTGCCAAGTTTGCTGCTGTAAAAGATTTTCCTTCTCCTGATGTTGCACTAGTAACCAAAACCACCTGTAAGTTTTGATCGGGAAGGCTAAAGTTTAGATTAGTATGAATAATTTCAAATGAATTAGTCACAGCATGAGATCGAGTTGTTAATTGTGAATTTTGATTACCATATCCAATAATTTGATTTCTCTCGTCAGTTATTAAGGGAACTGTACCAAGCAGAGGAAGATCCAGTAAAAGTTTCGCTTCTTCAATATTCTTGAGCGATCGATCCATCGCATCTAATAGCAGTGCGGTTCCTAAGCCTAAAAGAATCGCCAAAAATCCTCCTAAACTTAAATTTAGGGAGATTATAGGAGATATAGCTTTTGATGGGACTGAACCCTCTTCCACAAGCCTTGCATTACCAACGTTCTGGTTCTCTATTATCTGTACGCTCTGGAATTGTTTTAGAAGTTGTTCATAGGTTCCTTGGGCTACCGATAACTGGCGCTGTAACTGGAGTTGCTCTTGTTCTAGTCTGGGTAAGCTATCTAACCGCCTTCTATTAGATGTATATACATTTTGAAGTTCGCCCAATTGACTTCTTAAAGCTAGCCTTTCTACTTCTGATTTGACTAACTCTTGAGTGAAAGATTGCGTCAGTAGCCCTACTTGCCGAGTTTGTTGAGGCAAAGACTTCCCAATAGTTTGAGCAACCCTTGATTCTAATTCTTGTTTTAGGGCTGTCTCTTTGAGCGTTAAACTCACAATATTAGGATGTTGGTTAGAGTAAATAGTCCTTGCTACTGCTATATCCTTTTGGATACTATTGTATTCAGTCAAAGCTTGTTGGACAGAGGTGGATTGGCTCAAAGCCGTAAGATCTATAGCTTCCTGAGTATTGAGCCTCATTTCGTTTTGCAAAGATTGAGAGCGAGTTTCTACCGCAGCCAACTGACCTTGGATTTCGTTAATTGTTGCGTTTACTTTGCTAAGAGATTCAAGTCCAGTTTTAGCTTCTGTATCTAAAATTACTACCTTGTTTTTTTCTTTAAAGTTTCGTAAATTTACTTCAGCTTGCTTAACTTGCTCTTCAACTTTAGGTAATTGGCTTGACAAAAAATCTCTTGCGGCTTTTGCTTCAGTACGGTTAGAACTAATATTACTCTCTAGGTAATTGTTGATGAGAGCGTTCACCACATTCTTAGCTTCTTGTGGATTGGTACTTCTATAGGAAATTTGCAAGACATCAGTGCCTCGGATACTCTTCAAGTTAAGATTTCTTAAAAAACTTTCACTAGAAATTGTTTGACCATCGGAGTTTTTAAGCCCTAATGAAGTAATAGTTTTGCTAACAATAGGATATGAGCGAATAATTTCAGATTCAGTATCAACGGGATTACTAGTGTTGGTTAAGCCTCCTAAGTCTCCTACCTTATCGGCTATATTGTTGAGTGATGAAAGGCTGGAAACTGCATCTTTTTTACTGAAAACTAATTTGCCTTGGGATTCGTAGACTAGTTTTTGGCTAAAAGTGGTGACGGCTGCTAATCCAAATACAGAAACCATCACTATTGATGTTGGAACCCAGCGTTTTCTGATAATATGCCAGAATTTAGATAGATCGATTGATGCATCTTGCTCTTGGGGAATAGTCATAAATTAATGTTCTCCGATAAGTTTTAAAGCCGCTATCATGGATTTTAACTGATAACGCTTTCATTCCAGCATTTATTTTTACCACATTATCACATCAGGAGAGCAAGGGCAAATAGTTTGTAGCAGTGCTTACGCGATCGCCTTCATTCTGCTTAGTGGTCAAGGTAATATCGTTGCGATATTACGATAAATATGTAAACCTATATTAAATTTACCGTCTCAGGAATATATTGGCTTGCTGTTGCAGTTGTCTAGTTTATCTCGCGAGCAGTTGTTAGCGAGATTTCAATAGCGATCGCCATGAGTAGTCATGACTAGTATTTTTAGAAAAAGCAAACTACCTGACCTTTTCGGATCGTGGAAGCTTGGTCTTCCCTCGACTGATTTTAATTTTAAAAGATGTAAAATGATGCATGTATCTATTGTATGTAGATGAGTCTGGTACAACCCATGACCCCAACCAACAGTATTTCGTGCTAGCTGTATTTGAGCGACAGGCTTATAATCTGAAAGAAGAATTTAAGAATATTTTTGAGACTTGTAAAACTCCTGAAGATGGTCAAGAAAAATTGAAAGCATGGCTTGAAAAAGCTAAGCCTGTCTATGGCGCAGTTTTGGAAACCATTCGTAATCATCTAGATAATATTTGTAACTACTTTTTAAATCGCACCTCTAATGGTGTGATGGAGGGACTTAATAACCGTATTAAATTAATTAAACGGCAAGCCTATGGTTTTTTGAATTTTATATATTTTCGTTCTAGATTATTAGCCTGCCTTTCTCATTAGTTTTGCTTATCCCCTCAAACCCAGAAGAGCCAAATAAAAATAGCGATCCCCAAACATTTAACGCTTATTTCTCAAACTTTTCTACATTTGCTTGCTAACCACCGAGAAAATCTGCCAAGATAGACTAAATTTATCGTTTGCCTCATAAGGAATAATTTGCGTGACTGTTGCTACTCCTGTCGCCTCGCCTGTTCAAATTCCGACTGATTCGGGAATATATATTACGATTCACGGGCATTTTTATCAGCCTCCCCGTGAAAATCCCTATCTCAATGCGATCGAGCGACAGGAGAGTGCAGCCCCTTTCCATGACTGGAATGCGCGAATTCACAATGAATGCTATCGTCCTAATGCGTTTTCGCGGATCGAGCGGCGCGATGGCAAAATCGTAAAGATCGTCAATAACTACGAGTACATGAGCTTCAACATGGGACCAACCCTGCTCTCATGGATCGAGGTTCACGATCGCAATACCTATCAAGCAATTTTAGATGCCGACAAACGTAGCGCCGATCGCCTCAATGGTCATGGCAATGCGATCGCCCAAGTCTATAACCACATCATCATGCCTTTGGCAAATTGGCGCGATAAATTAACCCAAATTCGCTGGGGAAAAGCAGACTTTACAGATCGATTTGGGCGCGAACCTGAAGGCATGTGGCTTGCGGAAACCGCCGTTGATTATGAAACCCTTGAGGCACTGGCTTTAGAAGGGATCAAGTTTATTATCTTAGCGCCATCGCAAGCCCAACGCTGTCGCCCGATCCCCACCAAAGACAATGCAAATCCTGCTTGGCAAGAGGTCGGCGGCGCACAAATTGATCCCACCCGTCCCTATCGTTGCCATTTACGTCGTCACAATACTAGTAGCAGCAATGTATCCGAGCTTGGTCAGTTTCATCTACCTGCGAATACGGATGCTTACATTGATGTGTTTTTCTATGATGGTCCAATTTCTCGCGACATGGGATTTGGCGATCTCTTAGGCAGTTCTAGCAATTTTGCCAAACGGCTGAGTCAGGCTGTGCGTAACGATCGCCGTCAACATCAGATGGTTTCTGTGGCAACCGATGGCGAAACCTTTGGGCATCACAAACACTTTACCGAAAAAACCCTTTCCTATGCTTTTGTGGAAGAATTCCCGCAACGCGGCTGGACTGTGACCAATTACGCCCATTATTTGAGTCTATTCCCGCCCACATGGGAAGCGGAACTCAAATCGGTGACAGCTTGGAGTTGCGCCCACGGGGTTGATCGCTGGCAAGGTGGTTGTAGCTGTGGCGGTGAAGGTTCGGGCTATCAATTAGTATGGCGAAAACCCTTGCGCGATAGTCTCAATTGGCTACGCGATCGCCTTGCGACGGTATATGTGGATATCGGACGCAAATATTTTAATGATCCTTGGGAAGCACGCGATCGCTATATTGAAGTGTTGCAATATTCCCTGCGCGATGATGTTGCGGAACATTCACCAGTTTTAGCCAAGTTTTTTGAGCAGCAATGTGGCAACAAGGTGACGAGTTCGGCACAGAGAATCGATGCTTTGCGACTGTTGGAAATGCAGCGTCATGCCTTGTTGATGTTTACGAGTTGCGGTTGGTTTTTTGAGGAATTGTCTCGCCCTGAAACCGTGCAGATTTTGCGCTATGCCGCTAGAGCGATCGAACTTGCTGCGGATGTGGCGGGTGTATTGCTGGAAGATGAATTTATTCAGCGTTTGGGCAAAGCGCCAAGTAATATCCCTAGCATTAAAGAAGGTGAAAGCCTTTACCGCCAACAGGTAGTTACTAATCGGATTACGTTGGGTCAAGTGGCAGCGCAATATGCTCTTAGCTCGACATTGGGTAACTATGGGCGATCGCAACAAATTTATTGCTATCAAATCCAACAACAGGATTATCAACTGCAACGGATCGGCTCCATGTCCTTAGCGATCGGGCAGATTAATCTGGTTTCCAGAATCACCCAAGAATCGGTAAATTATATTTTTGCGGTGCTGCATCTTGGAGGTGATGACTTCCATTGTTGCATCCAAAACTTTACTGGACGGCGTGAGTATGAGGAAATTAAGGCGACTTTATTTAAGGTTCTCAAACAGGCGAATACAGCCGCCGTTATTTTGGCAATGGCTAATAATTTTAGTGGAGAACAGTTCAATCTCCATCATCTATTTGCCGAAGAGCGCCATCGGATTTTACGCCTATTAGCTGATGAGACGTTAACCAGACTCGATCAGTTATACGAACAAGTCTATCGCGACAATTATGGAATCCTGATTTCCTTCCGCCGTGACGATCTGCCCGTACCGCCTGAACTGCAAGTTGCTGCCGATATCGTTCTCAATAATCGCCTTACAGAAGAACTGCAACGTCTGGAAACGGGAGCCTCACTGCCCAATGTTGCACTGGATGCTGTGGCGATCGAGGCGATCAATTTGGGCTGTAAATTTACCCATGCTGAAGATGCGAAGATTCTCGAAAATCATATTTTGAGGCAGATTGAACAGCTTTCTCAACAGGAAAATATCGATGAGCGATCGCTGTTTAATTATCTCAATCAAATCGAGCAGTCCTTAGCGATCGCCTTGCGTCTAAATCTGAAACTAAATCTGAATCTGTCTCAGGAAGCCTTTCTGCGATATCTATCCGAACGGGTTGCGCCCAAATGTCTACTTGCCAGACAAATTCTCGATTTGGATGCGACTCAAAATCAGCCTATCCATATAGAGGTGAATCTCTGTGAAAGTATGTCTAATTTGGAGCTACATCAGTTAATTGATACCGCCAGTAAATTAGGCATTGCTACAGAAGCTTGGTTACATGATTAATGGGTCTAAGAGTGCCGCTTTGCGGCACTCTTAACGGCGCAAAGCGATTAGATATATCAAACATTTGCAAGATGTAAACTCGCTCGTTGTAGAGCCTGTCTAAGTGAATCTATTCTCACGGGCTTACTGATGTAATCATACATTCCCGCCGCAAAACAGGCTTCTTGGTTTTCTGCGAGAATATTCGCCGTTACCGCAATTATTAAAGGTTTATGAAACGGAAAGAGTTCGTGATGAATATGTTTTGTCGCTTCTAATCCATCCATTTTCGGCATTTGAATATCCATAAGAATAACATCATAGTCAGAATCTTGTAATTTCTCTAATACCTCAACTCCATTATTTGCTACATCAGCTTTATATCCGCAAGTCTCAAGCATTTTGAGAATTATTTTTTGATTTACGAGACTATCTTCCGCAATTAGCAACCTTAATTGCTCTGGCAATAATTGCTGATGGCTATTAGCATTATCAGATTTAGATGCTAATGAATAATCATTTGTCTTATCACTGCTGATCTCTACAGAATCAGTTTCAGCCAATTCCACCGCTACATAAAACCTAAAAACAGACCCTTGACCGACAATACTTGATACAGATATATCACCATCCATAAGGTTGACAAACTGTCGGCTAATCGATAAACCCAATCCAGTCCCCTCATAAGCTTGTCGTCCAGATTCTGACTGAAAGAATGGTTGAAATATATTCTCCAAGTCTTGTTCTTCTATTCCTAAACCCGTATCTTCTACTTCAAAATATAGATATTGACTTTGGGAATTGTCACTAAGATTAAAATTGTGAGCATCATTTGATATTCGCAAAATAACCTTTCCCTCTGATGTGAATTTAACAGCATTGTTAAGTAAATTAATTAAAATTTGTCGTAGTTTTAATTCGTCAGTCCGAATCAACTTAGATATATTGGTATTGTTCTCAATGACTAGAGATAGATTCTTTTTTCTAATTTTAAATTCGATAATTTCGCTTACTGTTTTAATTAGGGCATCAAGCTGAAAATCATTTACGTTGAGAATCTGACTACCAGAATCAATCTTAGACATGACTAGGACACTGTTAATCAGTGCTAGTAAATGTTCACCGCTTCGATTGATAATTTTTAACTGTTCGGCGATATCTTCTGTTACTTTATTGTCATCGAGGATTAATTGCGTAAATCCTAAAATTGCATTTAAGGGAGTTCTTAATTCATGACTCATATTAGCCAAAAATAAACTCTTGGCTTTACTTGCTTCCTGAGCGACTTCTTTTGCTTGTTGCAACTCTAGATTCGTCATTGTTAGTTCCGCAGTTCTATCAATGACTTTCATCTCTAGCGATTCGCTGAGTTGCTCCAATTGAGTATTGATTTTGCGAAGTTCTTCATTTTTAGATTTTTCAAATTCATTCAACTGCCCGATCGCTGTTACTAAGGTATTTGCTAAATAACCAATCTCGTTGGATGGCAATGATTTTGGTAGAGCGATATTTCCTGTGGTTTTACTCTGGGCGATCGCATTATTTAATTTTTTTAAAGGGCGCAGTGCATATATTTGAATTAGCAACACCATCAAAGATAAAATTGCTAAAGTTCCAACAATCATTGTGATTGTCGATGTTAAAAAAGTCCGCCAAGCTTCTTGCTGAACTTGTTGGAGATCAATCGCGGTAATCGCTAAACCACGCCTATCGATATTGTTCTGACCTGTTTTGGTAAATAGACTGCTACTAAATGGCAAAATATGCACGATCGCCGTTTTATTTTTGGCTCAATAGGTGTTTCGGGGAGATGAAGAAAGTAGAGAATCAAGCAAAGCGCTC
>JBAXTW010000067.1:0-23250 GCA_037129985.1 Pseudanabaena sp. ELA645
AAGTGCAAATTAATGAATGTCATTTGCATTAAGAAAATCAGCGAACGGTAAGTACCAAGTGTGAAATCCTAGATTACTTCGTGTTTTTTGCGAAAAATTTGCAAAAATTAAATGGGTGCAAAGGGTTTTATATACCCAAATTTTTGGCTAAATCTTTAATCCCACATTCCGCTCTTATTTTACTGAAAAAAATATTTAGAAAGGAAATGCTTATACAGTCAGTGTTTTGAGGCTTAATCACACAAAAATCACTATTTTAATATTGTCAATAAGGACGCACTAATAGGATTTATTATCATTAATTTCTTTTGAAATCGCTGAAACCCTGATTGTCTCGTTGTAAATATTTTTAGGCTTCCATTACGAGCGGAATGTGGGTTTAATTATTACCTTTATTTCTGCACTAGTCCTTAAATAGGAACCTACATTCAGCGGGTCTTTTGGGCAAAAAAATATTTACCACGAAAGAGTGAGGGTTTCAGAGATCCTATTCTCAATAGTAAATTTTTTATTGATAGTATATGTTAATTAATTAATCTCACCATGAGTCTCAAAAAAGCAGGGAAATCCTAAGTCGTTTTGTGCATAAAGGTTTTCCCGATAAATGCTGAGTCTCAAAAAAACTCCTGCTGAGTGTAGGATAGGAAGATTCACAATACCTTTTGAGTAGGCAATGAGATCGCCCGATTATAAATTACTTTTACTGGCGATCGGCATTCTCCAACCAGAACCGAAGGCGCGATCGCTAATTTTTAAAACTGGGGCAGCTTGACGGCGCTTAAATTCAGCGATTTTGACTAGACGAACTACGCGATCGACGATCGCTTGATCATGTCCTGATGCAATAATTTCGGAAGTGGAAAGATGTTGATTGATTAGTTTGTGTAAAATATCATCAAGGATATCGTAAGGAGGGAGCGAGTCTTGATCGAGTTGATCGGGTCTGAGTTCGGCGCTAGGTGGCTTGGTAATAACATGAATGGGAATAACTTCAGAAACTTCTTTTTTTATAGATAGAGGCGAATTAGTAATATTTAACCATTCACAAATGGAAAACACTCGCGTTTTGGGAACATCAGCGATCGCGGCAAGTCCACCATTCATATCGCCATAGAGCGTGCAGTAACCCACAGATACTTCTGATTTGTTGCCCGTAGAAAGCAGTAAATGTCCAAATTTATTGGAGATCGCCATCAGGAGAGTGCCACGAATCCGCGATTGCAGATTCTCTTCGGTCACATCACTTTCTTTCCCTAAGAATAGATTCTCTAAACTATTCTCAAAAGCCGACATCATTGGCTGAATGGGAATTGTTTGCGTAGAAATACCTAGATTATTAGCTAGTGCGATCGCATCAGTAATGGAATGAGTAGAACTGTAGGGAGAGGGCATTAACACGCCAAGCACATTTTCTTTGCCGATCGCTTCTGTAGCGATCGCCGCCACTAACGCCGAGTCAATCCCACCACTCAACCCAATTACTACTTGCCGAAACCGACATTTTCGCGCATAGTCACGCACACCGAGAACGAGAGCAGCAAAAATTTCCGCATCATCGCTTTCGTATTTGCCCGAAATTTTGATCGAAGTTCGGTTTGGTTCCAGTTCATCAAAGTTTACGATCACAACATCTTCTGCAAAACTCTTGCCTCGCGCTGTTGTTTTGCCATTGCGATTAAACGCCATACTACGCCCATCAAAAATTAAATCGTCATTTGCACCGACTTGGTTGGCATAGAGTAATGGCAAATTATGCACGATCGCGCTATGACTAAGCATCGACTCGCGCAAACTTTGTTTGCCGACAGCATAGGGAGAAGCTGATAAATTGACTAGCAAATCTACATCCTTTTGGACTAGCTCCGCCACGGGATCATCGGCATAGCTACGTTTACCCCAAAAGTTTTCATCATTCCAAATGTCTTCGCAAATAGTCACACCCACGCGCAGAGATTCGCCATCCTTCAGATTTAATGTAAAAACTTGCGAACCATTCCCCACCTCAAAATAGCGATCTTCATCGAATACATCGTAGGTTGGTAGCAAGCGCTTATGAAAAATCTGCTTGACTTCGCCACTTTGCAATAGAACCGCACTATTGAATAATGGTTTTCCTCCTGATTTGTTCGCATTAGGATTGATCGAAACCGTGCCAACTAGCACGGCGATCTCAGGAGGTAGTTTTTGGGCAAGATCGGCGATCGCCGTTTCCATATCCCGCACAAACTGATGATTCATCAATAAATCGCGGGGTGGATAACCACAGATTGACAACTCAGGAGTCAGCACCAACTGCACATTCTGATTGGCAAGTTTCTGGACAGCGAGTAATAGGCGATCACTATTACCAACTAAATCACCTATAACTGGATTAAGTTGAGCGATTCCAAAATTTACCCGACATAAATTCATGTTTGATCTATCTCAAGAAACACGCATGGAGCCACATGATTAAGAAAATAAGCGCTGGATAAAATAGTTTATAACCCAATAGCGCCAAAAGTTGATAAATCAGGATTGCAAATATCACCCCCAAGACGATTCCTGATAGTGAAATTAATAAAGCACGTCCAAAGCGATTTTCCTTGCGCGTTAGTAAAGAAATACTGGCAATCATCCCAAGCGGGAGCAGAAGACTGGTGATGGTTAATAATGGCACGAAAAAGCTAATCGCTCCAAGTGCGGCATATATTCCCAACGAAATGTAAATATCTTTTTGACTAGGATTGTCCAAAAGCTTGGACAGCCAAGATGGAGTGCGGCGTTGAGGATTGGTTTGCGTGGCTGTAGGTGTGGCTGCGGCTAAACGCTCAGGATAGCGGATGCGATCGGGGACTGCGATCTTGCCTTCTTTACGGGCGCGTAAACGATCCATGAGGATGGCATCGTAAGCGACTTCGATGGCTTCTTGCTCAGACTCATCCCCCGCGTATTCGCGCAACAGGCGATCGCGTGCATCACGCACTGCTTCAAAGGAGGCTTCGTCATTGACTCCTAGTTTCTCGTAGGGAGTTGGTTCGCTCATTTTTCCAACTATTAATATTTGTGAATTTCGCTATAGATGTAGTAAACAGGTAATGAGGCAACTAATCCAAAAACGGTAATCACAACAAATTATACAACAAAGTTAAGTAGCTAGGCATAATTAAATACAAAATCAGAAAAGGTGTGGCGTGTGCGCCACACCTTTTCTGGGTTTATAAAGTTTTAACGCTATATTTTTGCAAGAGCCATGTTCCAACTTCCGATTGAGATTTTTCACGACTTAGTTGTAATGCGGTTTCAAGATCGGCGATCGCTAATCCTCCCAACAATTTAGATTCAGTAATCTGCCGACTACCACCATTTTCCAGCATTTCCAAGGCAATGATCTTCACTTCTTGGACATCAACTACCCAATATTCACTAATCCCCAGTTGTTCGTAAAGCAATCGTTTTTTGCCTAAGTCATCAGCGATCGTAGAACTCGATATTTCAATCACCAAATTCGGTGGAGTAAATTTATCTAAATCGACAATGGATCGGTTACGCGGAGCGGCGGCGGCTTCCGTGCCAATGTAATAAGAGATATCTGGCTGACAACCTTGAATTCCTGTTTTGCTATAACTGCAATTTGTCAAACCTCTAGCAGGGATATTGGTCAATGTGCAGTACAAGCTAACTGCGAAAATGATAATTGTATTGTCATCCGCGTGTTCTGAGCCAACGGGCATAGTTTCGATCCTCATTTGCCTAATTTGATTTTTGTCGTAATAGCAGCGTGCGTCTGCATACATGGAGTTTTCCAGAACTTTGACAAATTCATCCCATGTCGCGGAGATCCACTGATCGGTGATCAAATTGGTAGTAGATTGTGGGGATATTGGCTCTGCTGGAGTTACCTGATTTTTAACATGTTGTTTGATAGGAGGGGCGATCGCTGTCATTTTGATAGGCTCCCAAAGATAATACTTTGCTCTATGCTATCGCTAACCAATGATTTTTGCCTAATTGATGCATTACGTTGTGCTACCCCTACGAATAATTAAGCCTGCCTATCTACCTGATTGCGATCGCTATACAATTCTGTAGACTGGCATCAGGTTATTAATTGCTTTTTAAGAAATCCCTTTATTTTTATGTGGATCTGTCCCAATGGATTTAGACCTAATTGTTTCTAATGTTCTCAACCCGCCGATCTTGTTCTTTTTCTTGGGCATGATTGCGGTGTTGGTTAAGTCGGATTTAGAAATTCCGCCGCCAATCCCGAAATTATTTTCGTTGTACTTGCTACTGGCGATCGGTTTTAAAGGCGGTGTTGAACTCGTCAAAAGTGGGATTAGCCAAGAGGTGATTCTGACCATGTTGGCCGCGATCTTGATGGCTTGCATCGTTCCCGTATATTCATTTTTTATTCTTAAAATCAAGCTCGATTCTTACAATGCGGCGGCGATCGCGGCTACCTATGGCTCGATTAGTGCGGTCACATTCATCACCGCTAGTTCATTCTTGAGTCAGTTAAATATTGCCTTTGATGGTTATATGGTAGCGGCGCTGGCGCTGATGGAATCTCCCGCGATCATTGTGGGCTTGATCCTTGTGAACTTGTTTACTGCTGAGGAAAAAGCAAAGAAAGGAGAAGCTAGTGAATTTGCATGGTCGGAAGTATTGCGCGAAGCTTTTCTGAATAGTTCCGTATTTTTACTAGTTGGTAGCTTAATTATTGGGTGTCTGACAGGAGAGCGCGGCTGGAAAGTTTTGTCGCCCTTTACCCAACAAATGTTTTATGGCGTGTTGACATTTTTCTTAATGGACATGGGCTTAGTCGCCGCCAAACGAATTAAGGATTTACAAAAAACGGGATTTTTCTTGATTGCATTTGCCATCTTGATGCCGATTTTAAATTCTGGATTAGGGATCGCGATCGCCAAGTTAATTTCGATGTCGCAAGGTGATGCGCTGTTATTTGCAGTTTTATGCGCTAGTGCGTCCTATATAGCTGTTCCTGCGGCTATGCGTCTCACAGTACCCGAAGCCAATCCTAGTTTGTATGTTTCTACGGCGTTGGCGGTAACTTTCCCATTCAATATCATTGTGGGAATTCCCTTGTATATGTATGTGATCAATTTGTTTTGGGTCTAGAGGGTCGGCGCAAAGCGCCGATTGTTTTGACTAAGGTTGTTTTTTTAGTAGAGATAATTTAGTAGAGATAAACAAATGCAATCCGTTAAAAGAATCGAAATTATATCTGATTCTGTAGAGTCCCATAAAATCATCAAGGTTTTAGAAAAAGTTGGTGTCTTGAATTACACCGTAATCCGTAATGTAGTTGGCAAAGGCGTTAGAGGAACGAATTCAGGTGATCTCGACATGAGTATGTTAGAGAATGACTACGTGATCGCTTTCTTCTTAGATGAAAAAACTAAGTCGTTGGTTGAAAAGCTTAAACCTGTCACCAAAAAATTTGGTGGGGTTTGCTATATCTCTGACGCGATCGCTATTAATGCCATCACACCTGCTACCACTAGCGCGAAAACCGACGCTTAATTTCCTTAGTGAGAGCGTTGACTTCAGGGATTTTCATTTGCATAGCGATCGCCCCAAATATAGTTAAGCCAACCGCACTAGCGATCGCTAATCCCCCCAATTCACCACCAAATCTGCCTACAGCACTCAGGCTGGCAAAATCTCGACTAATAAAATGATAAATAGTCCAACTTACACCACCTGCGAGCGTACTAACAATCACTAAACCAAAAATTGTCATACTCCAGCTTTTTAAAGGCATTCCGTTAAGGCGGCGATCTAAGAAATACATCATCGCAATCATCGAGATCACATTCACCAAAACTGTAGCAAGAACGATCCCTGCTGCGCCAAATTTTTCAACCAGCAGATAATCAAACAAGCCATTCAAGAAAATATTCGCGATACTAATTTTAAACGGTGTATCGCCATCACCCAGCGCATAAAACACCCGTACTAATACATCACGTCCTAAATAAACAAACATCCCCACCGAGTAAGCCATCAGTACGACTCCTGTTAACTGTGAGGCTTCATTATCAAAGGCGTATCGCTCATAAACTACTTGCGAAATCGGCAACGCTAAAGCAACCATCAACGCGCTCAGAGGCAGCATTGTTAAAGCTGTCAGCATCAAACCTTGACGAATTCTTTCCTTCAGTTCATCCCAATTTTCAGGATCCGTTAGTTTAGAAAGCACAGGAAATAAGGGGACAAGAATCACATTTGACAAAATCCCTAAAGGCGTTTGCACTAATAGTCCTGCATAACCCATCGCCGATACCGCCGCCGCCGCGTTAGGAATGAAGGATGCAAAAAATAAATCTGTCCAGACATTGATTTGTAACATTCCCGATGAAAAAGTGGCGGGGATCATGATCTTCATGACTTCTTTGACTTCAGGACGCTGAAAATCAAACCGCAACTTAAAGCCACCCATCCCCGCCTTTATCTGCACAGGCAACTGCACCAGCCATTGCAAAACTGCACCAGCCAAGGTTGACCAAGCTAAAACCGCCCCGCCTAAAACTGCATTCTCAGGCGTTAAAATTTTGTCTCCCAGCATCAAAAACAAACCGCCGATACCAATCAATACCGTCAGGCTGGAAAATATGGGGCTGACCGAAGGCAACCAATAGGTATCAGAGGCATTCAGCGCTCCAAACCCAATCCCCACTAGTCCAGCTAATACTGCCATCGGAGCCATGATCTGAAACTGCTGGATGGCAATGTCTTTAGTGATTTTAAGATCTTGAATAACTTTGAGATCGATACCTTTAGCCAGTAAATCTGCTTCTGGAGTGAATAAACCTGGGGCAACTAGATGAAGTAAAGGATCAGCAAATATAACGAGCGCAACTGTCACCAGCAGTAAAATCCCTGTAACCATGGTGGTGATGGTGTCGATAATTACCGCAACTTGTTGCCGATCGCGTTTAGCCAACACACTAACGATCGCACTATGAAATGGACCATTAATACCGCCCAGCAGGATCAATAAAAATCCAGGAATTACATAAGCAAAGTTATATGCGCCATAGGCTGTGCCATTACCAAAGGCGGCGGCGATCGCCACTTGACGCAGTAAACCAAATATTTTACTCAGTAACGTGGCTACCGCAACAATCGTGGCAATGTTGAGGAGCGATCGCCCTTTGGGTGGTCTTTCTTGATTTTCTTCCGTCACTGGATCTTCTTCGTTGCCAGACAAAATTAGTGCTGCCCCTTACAATTTAGACTTTGAAAAAAGCGGCGATCGCCAAACATAATTTGCTAGCGATCGCCGCCTTGATAATATTTATGAAAATGTACTCAAAGAATTCACTTAATAAAGCTCTTCTTCTTTATGGGTCTCAATGACGACATCAGAGGTTGGCTTAGCAACACAAGTCAGAACATAACCTGCTTTGATTTGATCATCGTCAAGGAACGATTGATCGCTTTGATCAACTGTACCAGATACAATTTTACCTGCACAAGAAGAGCACGCACCTGCACGGCAGGAATAAGGAAGATCGAGTCCCTGCTCTTCAGCAATTTCAAGAATATAATCGGTGTCAGCCACTTCGATTGTCTTGTTGATGCCTTCAGCTTCATTGATGAGCGTTACTTTGTAAGTAGCCATATCTTCTCTAATTAACCTTTTAAAGATTTCAGACCCAATAATAAGTGATATCTGAAACCGAAACAAGTGAGACTAGCCAGATCAAGTTACATTTACCTATTTCAAATCTCTCTCAAGTGTTATTAGATAAGTGTTACAGCCTAAAATAAATTTTGATATATTGTTTGACATCTCCTATAACCTAGCGGTTTGCGATAAAACCATAATTCAGTGGGGCGGCTTCGCCGCCCCACTGAATTATGAAGAAGTGAATAATTAGGGGTATACAGATGCGCCATACAGTCCTAATTATTCACGATGAAACATTAAAAAGCTCCGATTGCTAAACATAACCAGTTCGCGATCGGAGCTTTTTGAATATTTTTTAACAGAATCGACTAGTAGAGTTCTGAGTCTTTGTGGGTTTCGATTGTGCAGTCAGATGTGGGATAGGTTACGCATAGGAGAGCGTATCCAGCTTCGATCTGTTCGTCATCTAGGAAAGACTGATCGCCTTGATCAACTGTACCGCTCGTGATTTTGCCAGCACAAGAAGAGCAAGCACCAGCGCGGCAAGAGTAGGGAAGATCGATTCCTTGATCTTCGGCAATATCAAGAATGTATTCATCCGCAGGTACGTCGATAGTCGTATCAAGTCCTTCGGCTTCACTAATCAGTCTTACTTTGTAGATAATAGTCATAAATGTGATAAACCTCTTAAAGATTACAGCCAAAATTAATAAATGGAGTATTGAAATCGCACCCAGATCTAAGGCGCTAAGTCAATCTCCGTTTATCTTAGTCACCCACAAAAGCGGATTAAGCGAATCATATCGCTCTTGACCTCACCACAACTCACTAGCTTTTTATTTCTACCATTGGTTATAGGTAATCGTTATTAATCGCTTTTAAGTCATTCTAATCGCTGAAAACTAAGCTGAGATAGGATTAGGAGCATTTCTGAGGTAAAATAGAGGGATGAGTTTTGGTTTACGTTTTAAATTATTCTATAATTTTTATTAATCATATCGACAAACTTAATCTCAGCTAAGATTTTGATATGAAAATTTAATCAATGGATACACCACAATTTAAAGATGGCGCAAAGGAATGGACTGTCAATAATTGCTGTCAGCGACACAAATCCCTTGACATTTAATACCATTAGTCGCTGTACGCAAACAATGATGGCAGAGTATGGGAGACGGCGGAGATTCACTCTTGAGATTTTGTTGGGAATCTTTTTCGGTAATTTTATCTACTTGCATAGAGATTCTCTGATTAATTTTGTTTAGAAGCTTGTAACTCGTTTAATTGCACGTTTTGACTACGGATACGCCGCGACAATAAGCGGATGATATTCACGGCAATATCAGGAGTCTCATCGATCGCTTCATATAACTGTTGCTGCGTCAAAACCAAACAATCACAACCAGATATGGCTGTTACCGAAGCCGATCGCGGTTCGGCATCGAATAGTGACATTTCCCCAAAACAACTCCCCTTATCTAAAACCGCTAAATCTTTATCACCTAAATGCACCCGTACCTTGCCAGCCACGACAATATAAAGCGATCGCCCCTCTTGCCCTTGAGCAAAAATCATTTTGCTGGGAGGATATGACACCTCATTCATAATCGAAGCAAGACGCACCAAAAAATCATCACGCAACTCCTTAAAAATGGGAACCCCGCGTACTAGTAATAATCGATCAATACTGGTTAGCACTATTTGTTTCCCTCCCTATGATTTTGGTGACTTTGAAAATAGTAGGAAATCGCTCGCGCCTGAGCTAATACTAGCGAATCACGATCTTTTAGTAGACGGGGCAAGATTTTGATAAGCGATCGGGGCGAAGCAACTTGTAAATAGGCAATCACCGCCTCTCGAACAAAGCCAGTTGAATGCTCTAAACATTTCAGCATCACCCCCGCAGGTAAGCTCCAACGATGCCCCTTGGCAACATGCAAACAGCAAGCCAAAGTCCAATCGGATAGACAATGGCGCAACTCAATGATCTGATGCAATCGCTTCAGTGGTGGCAATGGACGATAGGGATGAATAGTGGCCAGTACGCTTAATTTATCCGCGATCGGACGATTATCGACTACTAACAATAGGATTTGTTTAATACTCAAATCAACGGTATTATCTAATATTTCCATGCCACGGGCAAGACTACCTTTGGAACCTGACAAAATATTAAAGGATGCGGCTTGAATTGCTGATGACGAATAAAGCAGCTTCATTAATAGAAAAATCCTCTCCAGACTATCGATCGCCTCAGTTTCCAGAGAATCCCTTAATAAACCTGCTTCAATGCTCCAGTTACAATCAGTAACCTCTTCCAATCCTAAATCTTCAATCCCCGCCCAAGCTTCGGTCATCACGCCCAATTCTTGAATTACCATTTTTTCGATTCCACTGCGTCCCATTAGTTCAAGGATCGCTTCAATTCCTTGTTCTTGGGGAATCCGAATCAAAGTCCGCAGAATTTGCCGCCGATGTTTGCCCCAAACTTTCGACAAATTGTTTGCCAGAACCAAAATCGATGTTGGTGAGGCAATTTCGCCCAAAATGTCCCATGCGTTAATCCGCACATTGTCGGGACTGCGATCGCTATAAGCTAGATCTAGTAAATGTGTTATCGCGTCATCACCGAGATTAACCAAAGCATCATGGGCGGCGCGGCGCGTGGCTTTGTAATGTAAACCACGAATGACGGATGGAAAATATTCGCTAGTGCGGGTCGCCGCGATCGCCTTTAGCAACGCACAGCGCACCTCAATTGAGGGATCTTCTAATAATTTAGGCACATAAAATCGTAACGACTGCATAAATGCGGCTTCAGCCAAGGCGCGACAGCCCAGAACCCTCTCAGGTTGAGAGGAACTCGTAATCATATGTCGCAATGTATTAGTCGCTTCCGCAACCTGTGCCGAAGCCCCTAAACGCATCATTAGCGCTACAGCAGTGCCGCGAATAATCGGATTCTGCTCGGCTCCCAAATATTTGCGTAGCCCATCGACATCACGATTTTTTTCATCCGCAAGCAGCACATAGCGCAAACATAAAGCCTGTACTTGGGGAGATGCGTGAGGCGATTCCATGAGCTCCTGAATATAGGGTAGATATTTCAGTTCAGGATTTTCCAGCATCGCTTCAATACTGCGAGCCTGTAGGTCGGGAATCATCTGCAATAACATTGGCGCAAGGGACTCACTCACAGTCTGTGGGGCAATTTTAGTCAGTAAATCAATACATACTGACTGCTCTATTTGCGTCTCGGCTCTTGCCATAGACTCCGACAGCGCCCGCCGCAATTCTCGAATATCCACAGCCATCATGCTCAGTTGACCGCGTTCGACACTTTGGATCAATAGTTCCAAATATCCGCGCCGCAATAACCAGATAATAACGACCCAAATGATCCCAATGACAACGATTACGCCTGCAAACCACTGCGAAAAAACCGCCGAACCAATCCCACTTTTCTTAAATACTTCACTGACAATCCAAATCAAAACGCCTGCGCCACCAGTGGCGAGCGGATCAGCAATACCTCTTACAAAGGACTGCATCTGGCTGCGAAATCTATCGGGTACGGCTTGAAACAGAGTCGGTGCTGTCGCCGCGACAATCGTGAACCGAAATAGTTCGTCAAAGAACTTCAGAACTACAAATCCGACGAACAGTCCAAAGGGGGCAAAACCTGCGATCGTACCTGTGATGATAATCCCAACAGGTGGCATTAGGACTGCGAAAAACACGCCAATTCGTTCAATAATCCGACTGGAGCCAAACAATTGCAGAAACAGCTTACAGACTCCCATAATTCCACCAAACACACCTAAAAAGCTACCGATCGCTTCTTCTGTTTTTAGATGGGTTTCTAGTTGAGTTTGGTATTGAAACTCAATCATAAAAAATAAAACTTGAGCCGCTACAAAAAAGCCAAACAACAGCCAAACATAGTTGCGGATGTTACCCTGTAGTGAATTAGCTTTATTTTCAGTTTCTTCTTCGTTTTTATAGACTGAGTTAGGAAAGGCTTGGCGATATCGACTGCTCATATAAAATAAGACGCAGGAACCCATAAATAACATCAAGCAAGTGGCGAGGGTCATGTTTATCGCGCCAAACCAAGTCACTAAAAATGGGTAGGAAAATCCCCCGACAATTTCGGCAACGATAATGCCTGTACTAATTAAGGGAAATGCGCGTTTAATTTCCCGAATGTTAAATAATTGGTTTGCGGCAATATCATTATTAATGTTACTAAGTACATAAATCCCCTCAACCCATAGACGAATGCAGAATACCGACACCATAAATAACAATGTGCCTTTTTGCATTAGTCCCAACCATGCAAAGGGTAATGGCAAAGCC
Organism: Pseudanabaena sp. ELA645; assembly: GCA_037129985.1. GTDB lineage: Bacteria > Cyanobacteriota > Cyanobacteriia > Pseudanabaenales > Pseudanabaenaceae > Pseudanabaena. Next base: position 11,999 of record JBAXTW010000067.1, read on the forward strand.
AATAGTAGGGAGATGCCCAACATTACCCATCGCAAAGGAAATAGTTTTTGCAACCATGAGTAAAAAACCCCAAAAGTGGTGACAACAAAGGCGGTGGCGATATATACCCAAGTCAGATTTTCGGCTCTATAGGCTTCCAGAAATAAAGTAGAACTAGAATACTCCAACCACACTGCGCCGATCGATGTCACACCATAAAATAAAAACATCAACAACGTACGTTCAGCTTCATCTGCACGCAGGTTGACGATTCGCAAGAATTGGCGCATCGAAGAATTAGAGCTAGTTATGGCTGGTTCACTCATGGGTGATGGCGATCGTTTGACGATATGGTACTACAAGAACGCAATTTCGCAATGAAAGTTGGCAATGACAGCTATTTCGGCAATTACCTCAATTTCGCAAGGGCATCTCAATATTTGGGAGACTTGTCGGCGTAAATATCAATATAGTTTTTTGGAGGCTTTGACTTTACCCGAAGCGGATTTGAAGGGTAAGAAAAAGTTGATTTTAGGCGCAAATTTTCACTTATTAATGCAACAAAAAGAGCTAGGGCTGGATGTACTTGCTTTGGCAAGTAGTGATCCTGCTTTACAAAAATGGTTGACAGCCTTTGAAAATCAGCCTCCAGAGATGCTAGATGGCGATCGCCTCTGCGAGCATCGCCGTACTCTAGAAATTACCAATGAAATTTCACTGCACAATAGCGGTAATGGCGATCGCGGTCAAGGTGATTTTCTATCAAGTACGCTAATTACTGTCATTTATGACTTTTTGATCTTGGGCGATCGCCAAGGGCAAATTCTCGATTGGAAAACGCATCAAGTGCCGATTACGGCGGATAAGTTGCGCGATAGTTGGCAAACACGTCTCTATTTATATGTTTTAGCTAAAACTACTAACTATGCGCCAGAGCAGTTATCGATGACCTATTGGTTTGCAAATACAGCGCAGTCGGTAATTATTCCTTATTCTCAAGGTGAGTATGATCGCACCGAAAAAAAACTTCAGCAAATTTTGCTGGAAATTGCCCAAGCTGAGAATTATCCCAAATTAAATTTAGAAGTTAGTGCTGCTTGTAAGTATTGTGAATTTGGCGATCGCTGCGATCGGGGGGATTTATCAACAGATATTTCATTTAGCAATATCGAAGATATTCCCGAAATTACCATTTAACCTAATCTTGCTTTAGCTAAAAAATTCTCTAATAAATGTCGCTGTGCGCCAAAATGCAAATGGGTATAGGCGGCATGAACTTGATATTTTTGCCAACCTTCAGACGGATATTGCAGTTGTGAATCATAACCTTGCAGTGAATATAAGGGGCGATCGCTTGATTCAGTTAAAGATGAGCGATGAAACTCATGTCCCCAAATTACATCGCCTTTATTTACCAATGGACTATCTTCCAAAGCGATCGCCTGACGATATCCCAAGGTTAAGCGCTTACCCATTTTGGCGGCTGTCGGAAAAATATTTACCATCGGAAAAGACTGCTCTTGAAAATCGACAATGCGATCGCATAGATACATCAACCCGCCACATTCAGCATAGGTCGGCATACCCGATTTAATTGCATTGTGAACTGATTCTCTCGCGGTTTTATTCTCAGCTAGTTCAGCAGCAAATACTTCAGGAAAACCTCCTCCAAAATATAAACCCTGCACATTTTCAGGTAAGGCGCGATCGCTAATCGGACTCCAAGGGATTAACTCTGCACCGAGTTCGGCAAATAAATCGAGATTATCGGCATAGTAAAAACTGAAGGCTCGATCTTGAGCGATCGCAATGCGAAGTTTGGATGATCCCCCCCAGCCCCCCTTAAAAAGGGGGGAGAACTGATTCTTCCCCCTTTTTAAGGGGGATTGAGGGGGATCTACATTTTTGATCAATGGCAATAACTTTTCCCAATCAAAGCTAGTTTCACCTAGATGTGCTAAACGCTCGATAATTCCATCCAGATCTGCCATTTCCGCAGTGGGAATTAATCCTAGATGGCGATCGGGAATGGCGATGTTATCTTGGCGGCGGAGAACACCTAAAATTGGTAGGTTTAAAGGCTCAAGGGCTTGAGTTAATAATTCCAAATGGCGATCGCTTCCCACTCGATTCAGGACTACACCTGCAATGTGAACACGCGGATCAAAGGTGCGGTATCCATGCGCGATCGCTGCCACGGATCGGGAAGTACTGGCACAGTTGAGAATCAAAACCACAGGCACATTTAGTAATCTCGCTACATGAGCAGTACTGGCGGTGTCATCCTTGCCTGTTGCGCCATCAAATAGTCCCATGACTCCTTCAATGAGGGCATATTCGACTTGGCTATGTTTGGTAAAGCACGATCGCACATAGTCTTCAGAGGTGAGAACAGGATCGAGATTGCGACAAGGGAGCCTCGTGATGTAGGAATGGAACATCGGATCGATGTAGTCGGGACCGACTTTAAAGGATTGTACTGAACTGCGATCTTTGAGCGATCGCGCCTTCAGTGCTGCTAATAGAGCCAAAGTTACAGTGGTTTTACCTACGCCACTACGTTCCCCTGCGATAATAATTGCCATTTATTTTTTATAGTAATTGAGAATGGCAGCGCTCTGCGCCGCTATTCCTTATAGAAGGTTTACTGCACAGGGATAAATCCTAATTTCTGGACAATTTGCTGCCCCTGTGGTGAAAGCGCAAACTCAATAAATTGCTTAGCCGCAGGGCTAGTTACCTTTTTGATCGCTAAGAATAAACTACGACTAATAGGATATTTATCAGCTTTTACCGATGCAAGATCAGTAGGACTGACCCCATCGATCGCAATGATCCTGACTATTTCTTGCTTTTCCAGTTGCGAGACGGTGGCATAGCCGATAGCATTATCGCGTAAATCTCTCAAAATCGCTGTTGTTTCATCTCGCTCCCATGTGATGTAGTTGACTCCATCGGGTGCAAAGTTTTTACCGAGCAGGACAATATCTTGAAAAGCATCTCTTGTCCCACTTCCCACCGCACGATTGATCACCCTAATCGGTAAGTTGGGACCGCCAACCTCATTCCAGTTAACGATCTTGCCCTGATAAATATCGCGAACTTGATCTTTGGTTAAATTTCCCTTAAACGGATTATTAATACCCACAACCATTCCAATCGCATCTTTAGCGATCGGTACTAATTGAAGTCCTGATTTGGCTTCTTCGGCTTTTAATGGTCTGGAACTGGCGGCGACCATCACCTTATCATTAATCAGATTTTGGATTCCCTTTCCAGATCCCCCAGGGCTGCCATCAGGTATACCGTAAGTAGTGGGTAGATTGGGATTCGCTTGGTTATAGGCATTACGCAGTTCTTTGACTAGCGCTACCATTGTCGTACTGCCATCCATTTCCAAAACACTAGGATTCGGTAAAGATGTATCAAAATTCAAGTTGATTGAGGCTGGAGCGGAAGTAGAATTGGGAGATACGCTACCAGTTGTGGATGGCGCTGTGGATGATGTTAAGGATTTTCCCTGTTGTGAAAAAAGCCAATAGCCTCCCCCAGCTAGCCCTGCGGTAACTAGCAATGACAGTACTAAAACTGTAGTTTCTTTGCTCTGCGACATTACCAATATCCTCACTATTTGGATTGATTTTAGCAAATAATCGGTAATAAATTCACAGATCGCAGCGATCGCCTATTAAATTGGAATAAATCCCAATCGCTGCACGATTTTCTGTCCTTCAGGCGAAAGCGCAAAATCAATAAATTGCTTGGTACTTACGGTTCGCTGATTTTTGAAATAGGTCAAAACATTTGACGGGACAATAAGGATCTCAGGCTTTATGAACTTTTTTTACGAAGTTATTGATTTTCACCTTCTTGTATGCATTACAAATAAATTAAAGCAATAATGACCTTTATTAGTATTAATTATCAATAGTAATGCCAAAAAGTGCAAATTAATGAATGTCATTTGCATTAAGAAAATCAGCGAACGGTAAGTTGGTAATCGGACTAGTTGTTTTTTTGACTGCCAAAAATAAGCTGCGGCTAATCGGATATTTGCCATCCTTAACGGCGGCGACATCAGTGGGATTGATCCCATCGATCGCGATGATTCTGACGACTTCTTGTTTCTCAACCTGAGATATCGTGGCATAACTGATGGCGTTATCGCGTAATTCGCGTAAAATTGCCGTTGTTTCATCCCGCTCCCATGTGATGAAGTTTGCGCCATCTGGAGCAAAACTTTGACCGAGTAGCACCATATCTTGAAAAGCTTCTCGCGTCCCACTAGTGAGTGCGCGATTAATTACTTTGATTGGCAAGTTTGCCCCGCCCACCTGCGACCAGCTAGTAATTTTGCCTTGATAGATATCGCGGAGTTGCGCTTTAGTTAAATTCCCTTTAAAAGGATTATTAATCCCCACAACCACTGCGATCGCATCTTTGCCTGCGATCGGTACCAATTGAATCCCTGATTTTGCTTCATCTGGTTTCAAAGTTCGAGAAGTTGCTGCGAGTTGTATTTTGTCATCTATCAAATTTTTCAATCCCTGACTGGAGCCACTGGGCTTGCCATCGGGTACACCGTAGGTAGTTGGTGGATTATTAGGATTGGCTTGAGTATAGGCATTCCGCAATTCCTTGATCAGAGCCACCATCGACGTACTGCCATCCATTTCCAAAACGCTAGGATTTGGCGCGGATGTATCGAGTTTTAAGTTGTTGAGTGGATTATTCGGACTTCCTGCGGTGGTGGATGGTGGATTTGAGCCAACCGTTGAAGATGGTGTTGATTTACTCTGTTGCGAAAAGAACCAATAACCGCCACCAGCTAGCCCTGCGGTCACTAACAATGACAGTACTAAAACAGTAGTTTCTTTACCCTGTGACATAGCCCTAATATTCCTAAATATCTGGCTTAACTCTAGCGTAAATCTGGCGCATATCTGGCTTATCTTTACCTGCCAACCTGCCAACGACTTTTCTATCTACACTTTAATTTCATTCCCCAGTGGGAACCCTAATGCTTCTCTCTGAGCATAATAGAGCTTAGCCACTTGTCTCGCCAGATGGCGAATACGACCGATATAGCGTACCCGTTCTGTCACCGAAATCACACCTCTAGCATCTAGCAAGTTGAAAGAATGCGAACATTTCAATACATAATCAAAGGCGGGCAAGACTAATTCTGCTTCAAGTAAATGTGCGGCTTCTTTTTCGTATTGTAAAAATAATTGAAATAGCAAATCTGAGTCTTGGGGTTTACCGCCAAAGTTGCCGAAATTATAGCCACTATGCTCGATTTCACCTTGATGATGTACCTGTCCATATTTGATGTCACCTAGCGTTGGGTGCGATCGCCATACGATATCGTAAACCGAGTCTACACCTTGCAGATACATCACCAATCGCTCTAAACCATAGGTGATTTCTGCCGAAACAGGGCGACAGTCTAAGCCGCCAACCTGTTGAAAATAAGTAAATTGGGTCACTTCCATACCGTCTAGCCAGACTTCCCAACCCACGCCCCATGCGCCGAGGGTCGGTGATTCCCAATCATCTTCCACAAAGCGGACATCATGATCGGCAGGATCGATCCCCAGATGTTTGAGGCTATTGAGGTATAGCTCCAGCACGTCGTCAGGTGATGGCTTGAGAATTACCTGAAATTGGTAATAATGTTGCAAGCGGTTGGGGTTTTGTCCGTAGCGTCCATCAGTGGGGCGGCGGCATGGCTCGACATAGGCGACACTCCAAGGCTCAGGACCGATCGCTCTCAAGAAAGTGTGTGGACTCATTGTGCCAGCACCTTTCTCAATGTCGTAAGGTTGAGCGATTAGACAACCGCGATCGCTCCAATATTTTTGCAACGCCAAAATAACCGACTGAAAATCCATGCTGTAGGGGGCAGTAACTCTTAAGTTTTCTTATCGTATCAGCGATCGCGCTTTTTGAGGGAGGCTGTTGATAAGCGCCGCTTATCAACAGCCAGATAACCGTGATCGCGCTCTTCTGTAATTGCAAAGTAGCTTAAGCTACTTTGCAATTATCAAAAACTTTTTTGAGTTGTTGTTGATAAGTAAAGCTTATCAACAACAATTTAGGAGAGACCGAGATCACACCTAAAAGGATTAGTTAGCATTTATACTGTCTCCCTTACGGTTCGCTGATTTTTGAAATAGGTCAAAACATTTGACGGGACAATAAGGATCTCAGGCTTTATGAACTTTTTTTACGAAGTTATTGATTTTCACCTTCTTGTATGCATTACAAATAAATTAAAGCAATAATGACCTTTATTAGTATTAATTATCAATAGTAATGCCAAAAAGTGCAAATTAATGAATGTCATTTGCATTAAGAAAATCAGCGAACGGTAAGGTCTCCTTTAGGACTTACGCAAAAAAGACTTGAAAGCCTGATACTAGCGTAGGGGCAATTCATGAATTGCCCCTAAATTGGTGCTTTTGAGCCAGTCCTAATCTTGACAATGGATAACAGGTGAGGAGTTTTTATGACTGAAAATAAACCAAATTTATTACCGATTATTGCTGGCGCTGCGGTTGTAGTTGCGGGCGGTATCGGCGCTTATTTTTTCCTGAACAAGGCAAATGTTACGCCAACGGGTGGGGCAGGCACGGGTACTTTAGCCCTCGTCCCCCAAAAATCGTTGATGGCGATGTCCATATCGACCGATGGCTCGGCGCTAACTCAGCTTGAACAATTTCTGTCGCCCGAAACCAAGAAAACCTATGACAAAGCGATCACGCAACTCAGAAGCAACCTAGCTTCTGGAGACTTTGATTATGAAAAAGACGTGAAGCCTTGGATTGGTAAGAGTGCGACGATCGCCTTTTTACCTTCTACCAAGACCGCCAATCTTTTGCCAAGCCAATTGCAAGCTAGCCTCCAGAATCGCTATGTCCCCATGAGCAGTGATGGCTCAATCCAGTTTGTACAAAATAAAGCGACCCCAGAAAAGGGCATAGGAAAGGGCGTAGAAAAGGCTGCTCCTGAACCCCGAACTACTCCCAATTTTCTCGTTGTCCTTGAGGTGAAAGACAAGGTGGGCGCTGAGAAATTTTTGACCGAAAAGGTCAAGACTAAAGCGGGTGATAAAGAGAAGCAATCTGATTATAAGGGTGTAAAAATCACCCAATATGGCGAAGGTGCTAAAACTGCCTCTACGGCGATGGTTGGTGATTATTTAATTATCACGCCCCAAGAACAATCCACACAGAAAGCGATCGATACATTCAAAGGCGAAGCTTCTTTAGCCAGTTCGATAAGTGCAGAGGATCTCAAGCTCAAAAATCCTGTCGCCCAAGTTTTCATCCCCAATTTTGGCGAATCGATTGTCGAGCTAGCCGCTTTGAATCCCAATCCTGAAACAATTCCTCCAGAGTCACTGGCGCAATTGAAAAAGGTGAAGTCGATGAATATGGGCTTTGGAATTGATGATGCAGGGGTTCGTTTCAAAGTACTCGGTAAATTTGATGCCGCGACAATCACTTCGCTCAAGAATTCCCCTAACAAGATCATGGGAATAATTCCTTCTCAATCATTTTCTGTGGTTACAGGTTTTAATTTGAAAAATTCTTGGGAAGAGTTTGTTAAATCTGCTGAAAAAACTCCTGAACTAAAGAAAGGGATTGATGACGCGAGATCACAACTCAAGTCTTCCCCATTAGCGATTGATCTCGATAAAGACATCTTTGGATGGATGGATGGTGAATTTGCGATCGCCTCAGTATCGAGTAAACCTGAAGGAATTTTAGCGCAAACCCAAGGGCTTGCACCTGTCCTCATGTTCCAGACCACCAATCGCGCTGGCGCTGAATCATTACTCAAAAAATTTGATGATTTTGCGGCGAAAAATGGTGCAAAAGTTGGTCAAAAAGATGTCGGTGGTGTTGCTGTAACTGAATGGTCTGCACCTGGTGGTCCTGGGTCGATTATCTCTCATGGCTGGAACCAAAAAGATACATTCTTTATCACCATGTCCCCAATTGTCTCTCTGTTCGTCCCCAAACCTGCGATCGCCCTTGATGCTGATCCTGCTTTCAAAGCGATCGTAACTACGCTTCCGACCAATAATGTCGGCTATTTCTATATTGATGCCGACAAAACATGGAGCATTTACCAATCGATTTTACCTCCGACTGAGAAAGAGAAAATCCCTGCGGAAGTAAAAGCTTGGATTGAGTCTGTGCGTGGTTTGGCAGTAACGGCTGCTTATCCAAATCCCGAAAGTGCTGAGGTCGAGGCAATTCTTGCTTTAAAGAAAGGCGGTAAATAGATAGAATATCGCCAACCAATTAACGACTATAGCAATCCGAAATGAGTTGAAACAGGCTTCGACTTCGCTCAGCCAGCGTGGACTGATGGCTGAGCGGGGTCGAAGTCACAAATGATTCAAGATTGGTATAGTTAGCAATAAAAGTAGGGGCAATTCATGAATTGCCCCTACTTCGATCAAAATAAGAATACAACTTGCCATGCAACTCGCTTCTGCACAACGTACTAAACTCGACAACGCTGATGATGCCTTGTTTTATGACTATCCGCGCTTTGTCACCCATGTAGACGATCGCTTTATTGAGCAGCTTACCGAGCTTTATCGTCAGCGATTGCAGCCAAATACGCGCATCCTTGATTTAATGAGTAGCTGGGTATCACATTTACCCGAAGAAATGGAATTTGAGCATGTGGAAGGACATGGTTTGAATGGAGAAGAGTTGGCGAAAAATCCCCGCTTAGACCATTATTTTGTCCAAAATCTCAATCAACAACAAATATTACCCTTTGCAGATCAAACCTTTGATGCCATATTAAATACAGTTTCAGTGCAGTATTTACAATATCCAGAAGTTGTGTTTACGGAAATTCATCGCATTCTCAAAGTGGGTGGGCTTGCGATTATCAGTTTTTCCAATCGCATGTTTTATCAAAAGGCGATTCAAGCATGGCGAGATGGATCAGAAAGCGATCGCACAAAGCTAGTATTTAAATATTTTGCATCGGTTCCCAAAGGGTTTACCCGCCCTGAATTAGTGGCGAATGTTCCTCCTAGTTCTCCATTTTTGGCTATGTTGGGCATGGCAAGCAGCGATCCGTTCTATGCTGTATTAGCAACTCGTTGTGAAATAGATGAAGGTGAGATAAGTAGCTCGTCTTATATAACTGATGTTACGCAGAACGTAGATGATAAATCTCTTGCTCCTAGCCAAGCAGGGCAACCACGGGGGGATTGCCCCTAGCTGTAATTCATGATCTGTAGGGGCTGCGCCCCCGTGCCAGCCCTAAACTTAGTTGAATGAGATAATTGGATAAAAGAATGAGTGATGTTTTAATAATCGGTGGCGGTATTATTGGGTTAGCAAGTGCGATCGCACTTGCTCAAAAAGGAGCCAATGTCACGATCCTTGAGAGATATATCTGTGGTCGTGGTGCAACATGGGCGGCGGCGGGAATGCTTGCACCTGAAGCCGAAAGACTAGAGGGTTCTCTATTAGAATTTGGATTAAGTAGTCGGGAAATGTATCCCCAATGGATTGCTAATTTGATGCGATTATCGGGATTAGATTGCGGGTATTGGTGTTGTGGGATTATTGCGCCAATTTTAGCTAATCAAGATCAAGTAGATTCTGAACATCCTAAATATCTCAACCTTGAAAAAACCCATAAGCGGCAATCAGGGCTAGGAACTTGGGTTATTGGTTCCCTCTGGCTTCCTGAAGATGGACAGGTAAATAATCGCCAACTCACACAAGCTTTATTAGCCGCCGCTCGATCGCTATCAATTAAAATTATCGAAGGAACCACCGTTTATGAAATTGTGAGAGATCGAGATAGAGTTCTTCATCTTGATACTAGCGCTGGGAAATTACAGGGCGATCGCTATGTTCTCGCCACAGGTGCATGGACTCGCTCTTTGATGCCCTTACCAATTAAGCCGATCAAAGGACAAATGTTATCGGTATTCGATCCGCAGCGCCGCTTGCAACGGGTGATTTATGCACCAAGCTGCTATATCGTGCCACGTCAGGATGGCAAAATTGTGATCGGTGCAACGGTTGAGGATAATGGATTTACGCAGGGTAATACGGCTGCGGGAATTGCTCAATTATTAAATAATGCGATCGCGGTTTATCCTGCGATCGCCGATATGCAAATTACAGAAACATGGTGGGGATTCCGTCCTCATGTCCCCAATGAGATTCCACTGATTGGCGCTAGTGATTATGAGAATCTTATTTTGGCAACAGGACATTATCGCAATGGAATTCTCTTTGCTCCAATTACAGCAAAATTGATCACTGACTTTATAGTTGATCGGTATATGTCTTAATCAGGCGATCGCGCAATTCGTTCATGATTACATCGGCGGTCAATGATTTCTACATCATTAGCATTCTCTTGTAGCCATCGGAAGTAAATGCGATATAGCGATCGCAATTACAACCACCTGAATCTTAAAAATATCGCTAAAAAAAACAAGACTAATGAATGCGATCGCTCTTGTCTATATATTTTGCTAAAATTTGATCGAGATAAATTTTTAGTAAAATTAAGAGCTTATTCATGGCTGATCGCATTGAAAATTTGACTGATTTTGTGGCTTTTGTCGCAGAAAATATTAGGGGGAGCGAGAAGAGTGAAGCACAAACTTTTCTAAATAGTTTTTTTCAAGCGTTTGGTTATGGCGGCGCGGTGGCTGCGGGGGCGAGATATGAGGAGGTGATTAAAAATAGCAGCAAGACGGGGAAAACAGGTTTTGCCGATTTGATTTGGGATGGGCGGATCTTGATCGAAATGAAAAGTCGTGGTGTGGATTTGCGCGATCGCAAGATTTGGACACAGGCAAGCTTGTATTGGTCTGGGTTGCCAAAAGATAAGCGTTCTCAATATGTCATGTTATGTAATTTTGATGAGTTTCATATCTATGATTTTGATAATCAGCATGATGAACCTGTTGATATTATTCGATTGGAAGAACTGCCAAAATGCGAGGCGGCTTTTAGTTTCATGCGCGGCAATAAGACCCCGTTATTTGGGAATAACCAGAAAGAGATAACGGAGGATGCGGCGGAGCGATTGGGCAATTTGTATAATATTTTGATTGCGCGGGGAAGCGATCTCAAGTGGCGCGAATACTCAGAGGTACAGGCGCAACGGTTTGTATTGCAATGCGTATTGGCGATGTTTGCGGAAGATTTAGAGTGACTGCTTAGGTGTAGATTTAATACATTTTAGAGTAAGAATGATAAAGATAA
>JBAXTW010000068.1:0-23217 GCA_037129985.1 Pseudanabaena sp. ELA645
CCCTAAATCCATCCCTATTTAACCTACTCTAAAACTTTTCAAACACTCTCTAAGAGAAAAAAATGGCTTCGCCATTTTTTTCTCTTAGTATTAGAGTTGGCGATCGCATGGAAATTTCACGCTAAAACAACTGCCCAAGCCGATCGCACTCTTGACATTAATTACTGCACCATGTCTGTGGGCGATCGCCTGAGCAATTGACAAACCCAAACCTGAGCCACCAGATCTGCGGTTACGAGCGCGATCGGCTCGCCAAAACCGTTCAAATATGTGGTCTAAATCTTGGGCAGCAATGCCGATACCTGTATCAGTGATATTTATTTCTAAAAAGTCTTCCTGTTTTGATAAGTTAACTTGGATCTCCCCTGATTGTGGCGTGTAGGCGATCGCATTTTCCAGTAAATTCACAAACAGACGGCGAATTTGTTGCGGATCGCCATAAATATTGGTTTGATCTAGGTTTATCTCATGGAGCTTTGGCTCATGGAGATTGGTGCGTAATGCGATCGCCTTTTCCTGCATTTGCGGTTCGAGCATCGCTAATAAATCTTCGAGTAACTCGCTAGGTGAAAACAACAAATCTTGCCGATCTCGATCGCCACCATTATCAAACCTTGCCATAAACAGTAAATCTTCGACTAGATCTGTCATCTGTTCCGAAGCCTGTGCGATCGCCGCAATTTTCTGGACATCGGCATTATGAATACGCTCTGGATGGCTGCGAATGACATCCACCGACGTTTTGATAGCGGTCAAAGGGCTACGCAACTCATGGGAAGCATCAGCCGTAAACTGGCGCATCTGCTCATAGTTTTGTTCAATTGGTTGTAAGGTTTGCCTAACAAACCACCAGCCGCCTACACTACTCAGAGCGATCGCCAATAAACCACCCCAACCAAAAGCTAATAGTAATTTTTCTAATTCTTCTTCTATTTCTTCACTGGATTCAGTAACTCTTACATATCCAAGCAATACTTTTTGAGAAGGTTCTTGATTACCAATAGACTCGTTTGTAGCGTTAACTCTATAGACAGGTATGGTCAAAGATCTTAAATCTTCATAGGTATCATTAGTATCCCTATCTAGACTATTTTCTAGTTGCTGTACTTTCGATACTTGTACTGAACTTACCAGAGGAAAGGTAGGAATCTTTTTGCCTGTTTGGACTAATAATTTACCATCAGCATCAAACCATTCCACTGTCTGTTGATTTTGACTGATATCTTGCCAAGGAATATCTAAGTCCCCATCATTATCAAAAGTGCGATCGCGCTGTTCTAAACTGTGAGCTAAATTGGGGTTGGCTTTCAGCTTTGGCAAACTATGAGATGCGGCATCAGCAAGTGTGGCAATTTGGCGATCAAATTTGTTGTAAAGATTATTAGCAAAATATTGATAAACGAAAACTACCATAATGACTAAAACGGTAGACATTACGCTGAGGTAACTCAATAACAACCGCAAATGTAATGCATTAAAAGGTTGCTCTAACCAGCCTTTAATAATTTTTTGGAGCCTGTTGATACTTTTGCCGCTCTTCTCCATATTCCCAAAATTTACAGAGTGCCAAAATAAAACTTGTCTTGAGTTGGATCGATCGCAAAACGGATTCTTTCTAGAAAACCTGCTTGACCAAGAAATGAAGGAAAGTTATTCCATAAGTCGGCGCTATCTGGGACGAAACCTGTAGCTTCGATATCCATATCGTCTCCTTCATCGGCTCTAAGCGAAAATCCTAAACGGGCAATCTTTCCTGATAGTTTTACGCCTCTAATCAGCATACTTTCTTCGGATAGGACTAATTCTGGAGTAAATCCAGCCAGAGGTGCAAGGTTAGGATCGAGAATGACGTATGGTGCGCCTGTATCAAGGACTGCTTCTATTTTGATGCCGTTGCCGATTTCTATGGGGATGATGATGCGGTTTGTGGTTTCCTGTGAGTTAATGGGACGGTAAGTATAAGTTAATGCCCCTGACGCAAAGGAATTACCGTCTTTAAATTGCAGTAATCCCATTAATAAATTGCTGTTATAAATTTTACCTTGCCATCTTTAAGATCAATGCGCTTTAACAGATCTGCGGATGAGCTTGCACAGGCTAGGAGCTGATCGCCTTGTAATACAACCCATTGACCGCGATATTCTTGACGATTTGCTTTGATCCATTTTTGGCTTAGTGCTGTGTTGGGATCGGGTGATCGCTTGACAAGATTAATTTTAGGTTCGGGTAAAGTTTTTTCTGTCATGTTTTTGCCCAGCTAAACGTCTGAATTTATTATACTTCAGATAAATCACCGTAAATATCGTTATCCATTTTTTCCTTTTTCATAAATGAGAGTATTTACTTATTATTGCGATTAGGTCGCATTGTCAATAAATCAAATAGACCATCTGGCACAAGTCTCCCTTGCGCTGGAAAATCATCAAGTTTTTTCCATGCAGCGATTATCTCTAACCCGTTAGTTTCCTGACCAATAATTGATGCTTTTTCGTAAAAGCTCATCTCGACAAATTTGGCATCGTAGACAAATATCACCTCATGACATTGCAATCCTCCATACAAAAATAAATTTTCTAAAACTCCCAAAAATTGTATATCTGAGATCTCAGCACCGATTTCCTCTCGAATTTCTCTTATGACTGCGGATTGACTAGTCTCCCCAAATTCAATTCCTCCACCAAGAGGCACATAGAATGTTGAGCCATTTTGAGGATCTGCATCCTTAGCAACTAATATTGATTGCTGGTAAGAAAAAACACATACTGCCTTACATCTAATTTTTTTCATTTTCAACCCTTATTTAGGACAAATCCAAAATAGAGTTATCTCTGCACTGAATGAGCTTAAGATATCATTATTAAATAAAGATTTACAAGATAAGATAAAATCATTAATTTTCTTAAAAACCAGTAACCTAGAATATACAAGAATAAAACCATTGAACAAACCCTATCAGAGTACTCCGATCTCCGATCCAAATACATCCCAATGAATAGTGGCATTTTCATAATCAATTAAAGTGTAATTATTTTTCATAAATGTTTAAGTTTATATCCCAGTCCATAAACTGTTTCAATTAAATCTGTTGTTGCCCCAGCCTGTTTTAGTTTTTGGCGTAAACTCCGAATATGAACTTTCACAGTTTCCTCATTTGGCGGCTCGGCAAATGACCACAGATGCTCGATAATTTCAGCCTTACTAAATGTGCGATCGCGATGGCGCAAGAGCAACTCTAAAATCCGATATTCCTTGGGCGTTAAATGTAACAGTTCACCAGCATAGGTAACTTCGTATGTATTGGGATTAAGTTGTAAATGTCCGCATTCCAAAAACATAGTCAGATCGGTAGAACCTCTTCGCAAGAGCGCCCGAATCCTCGCTAATAATTCATTTAAATCAAAGGGCTTAACCACATAATCATCCGCGCCCACATCCAGCCCCGTCACCTTATCCGCATAAGTGTCCCTTGCGGTCAGCATTAAAACTGGCATTTTGTAACCATAGCGGCGAACTTTTTGACATAGTTCCAGTCCATTCAGTTTAGGCAACATGACATCTAAAATCAATAACTCATAAGGGAAAGTCTGCACAAATTCAAACCCCTGTTCCCCATCCGATGCGACATCTACCACATAATGATGATCGGTTAAAGCCTCGATTAGCGCTGCGGCAATGCGATCGTCATCTTCAACCAATAAAATTTTCATTTGGATTTTTTATACTCTGCGACCTTCGGGTTTAAAACTTGAGGGGCAATTTTTTGAGGGGATTGAAATTTAATCTTTAAAAAACTATCGAGTATGATAAAAATATAATTGAATCAGTGAAAGTACCAGTTATGACACCAGAAGAACTGAGGCAATTAGTCGAAAGTAACGCTAGAACAGCCCAAGCTATGTTAGACACAATCGCTGACGCTAAAGACGAGCGCGAAGAACTTCGAGAAGGTATAATCAAACTTCAAGAAGCAGTGGTTAGATTAACGAATATTCAACAAGGAGTATCCAATTTATTAGCCGCCCTTGACGAAGACCGTCCAACTATTCTCAGAAAGCTGACAACAATTGAAAACAAATTAGATCAGGTGTTAACGAATAAACCAACCTAACAATTCTTGTTTTTCCCAGTTTAATGGGCTGCGCTAATCAAATAATGAGAAACACTTGCTGCTGAAGCCTCAGAAAATCAGTGTCTTGAGTAAAAATTACTCGTTTTTGGGATATAGCAAAAGCCAACTGTCAATGTGTTCCTTAATCACAGCAACAGTTGACATTGTAATTTCTCTTACACAACATAATCTGTCAATTATAGCCATTTTCTCTCACAGGGTCTCCTATGCAGATCAATGGTTTAGGGGGGAATGAATGCGATCGCCATTATCACGAATCAGGAAAAAATGATAAAGTCCAAAAGAGTCAAGTGCCAACCTGAATGTGGCTGTAACTTTAAATCCCAGTAAATATACCGAACTTCTATGGAAATAATTCCTGAAATAGCTAATCTAGATGCAGAGATCGTCCTAGATCTAGATTTAGTCCGTCAACAGTTAGCCGCACGCGCTGCGAACTTATCGATTCCCCAGATCGAAAAGCATTTATTTCTTTGTGCTGACCAAACTAAGCCACTGTGCTGCGAAAAAGAAATTGGCTTGCAAGCATGGGACTATCTCAAACGGCGCATCAAAGAGCTTGATCTCGAAACTAAAATTTTTCGGACGAAAACTAATTGTTTGCGCGTATGCGATCGTGGTCCAATTTTGTTAGTCTATCCCGATGGCGTTTGGTATCATTCGGCTACCGCAGAGGTATTAGAGATGATTCTGCAAGAGCATATTATTGGCGGCAAAGTGGTGGCTGACTATGCATTTGTTGGCTCAAACAGCCTTTAAAAGATTGGATTTGCAAGCATCTTAAACACTTTTTGGGTTTTGTATCACTATTGTTAAGTATTTGATCTAAAGATTAAGCTTCGTATCTTCGTAAACTTTATCAGTCTCCCTGTATGATAGATTCTATGTCGGAAGTCATAGATAAAGGCTGCTTAATTAGTTTGCTGAGTTTAAGGTGAACTAAGAGCAGGGCTTAAAATTTTACGTTTAGTTTACATATCAAATGAGAGGTAACGCGGTGACTATCAATAAATCTTTAGCACTCCCAGAAGGTTATATCCAAGGCGATCTGAGTGATTATGTGACCCATCTACAGTTACATATGGCATTGCAAGCTCGTAACCTCGTTCCAAATTTGAGCAGCGATCGCAATCCAGATAGCCGTAGCAGAATGCTTTCTAGCACTCAAGCAGATTTCGAGAGACTAGCCTCTCGTTTATAATTTAATATATAAAAAAGAGTTGTGGCGCTTTGCGCCACAACTCTTTTTTTGGTTTCATAGCATCATTTCTAAGTAATACTCAATCGACTTACCGCCCAATCGTATGAACTCTGCTCAATCCGTAGCAACCAATCAACCATTAGATGTTCTTGTCGTTGGGGCAGGAATTTCGGGATTGACGATCGCCCATGAACTGGCGATTTTTAAAAATTACCGCGTCTTGGTTGCCGAAGCACAGGATCGAGTCGGTGGAGCAATCACCACAGCCAAAAATGACGAAGGCTATCTCTGGGAAGAAGGACCAAATAGCTTTCAGCCTGCACCCGAACTCTTGCGCCTAGCTTTACAGGTGGGACTCAAAGATGAGTTAGTCCTTGCCGATGGTAAGTTACCGCGTTTTGTGTTTCTTAATGGCAAGTTGAATCCATTGCCGATGAGTCCGCCGAGCGCGATCGCTACGAAAATCTTAACTTTGGGTGGCAAAATTCGTTTAGCTCTGGGGGCCTTGGGCTTTGCGCGTCCTGCGATGGCGGGAGAAGAATCAGTCGATCAGTTCTTTTCACGATTATTGGGTAAACAAGCAGTAGCAAACTTGGTTGCACCGTTTATTTCTGGGGTCTATGCAGGAGATCCCAAACGATTGAGCGCCAGTGCTGCTTTTGCTAAAATTTATCGACTCGAAGCTAATCACGGCGGTTTAATTGCTGGAGCAGTCAAATCGTTGAAAGAGCGTAAAGCTCAAAAAGTGGACAATGCTGATCTACCCAAAATCAAATCGGGTGAACTCGGTTCATTTCGCCAAGGTATCAAAATGCTGCCTGAAGCGATCGCCACTAAGCTTAGAGAACAAGGCACAGCCGTAAAACAACAATGGACTTTGCGATCGCTTTCCAAACAGGACGATATCTATACCGCTGAGTTTGATACACCGACAGGGGAAGAAATTGTCACAGCGCGATCGGTGGTATTAACCACACCCGCCTATGTCACAGCCAAATTATTGCAAGATTATTTGCCCGTCGCCAGCCAAGCATTAAGCAAAATTTTCTATCCGACTGTCGCTTGTGTGGTGCTTGCCTATCCGAAGAGCGAGTTTGCCTATGATATGAAAGGTTTTGGTAATCTCATTCCCCGTACTCAAGGTGTGCGGACTTTAGGAACGATTTGGTCATCCAGTTTATTTGCAGGTCGCGCTCCTGAAGGTTGGCAACTACTTCTCAATTTCATCGGTGGTACTCTCGATCCTGCTCTAGCAAAACTTTCGGAACCTGAAATCGTTCAAGCCGTTCATCAAGATCTCAAACGAACGATTCTCCGTCCAGATACTAAAGCCGAACCAAAGGCGATCGCTGTACATGTGTGGGATAAGGCAATTCCTCAATATGAAATCGGACATCTACAGCGTCTAGCGACAGTGGAAGCCGAACTACAAAAATCTCAAGGTTTATATATCAGTGCCAATTTTATCGGCGGCGTGGCGCTAGGTGATTGTATTAAGCGGAGCTTGCAAGAAGCAAGTAAGATTGAGGCTTTTTTGAACTAAATCACAACTAACTATCCCCGAATAACAATAATAGTCCTAGCATCAGGACTTTGCACAATTTCGGTCGTGGTGCGATCGCTAATTGGTGGCAAACCCTCACGGCGATCGAAAATCACTAACCAGCCTGTATCTAGATTCAATCCCGATAGATATTTATCCAACTGCTTTAAGCCTTCTGACAAGGGATCTGGTCTACCTTCGCGCCATACTTTTAATTCCATTCCCAAGATTATTTTGCCATAGCGTAAACAAATATCCATCCTTCCCGAACCGATCGCATATTCTCTTTCCAATGTACCACCACCATTCACCACGCGATGCAAAAAAGCCATCAATACTAAATGGGGCGCAATTTCAGGATAGGGTGTGCTTTTGAATAGAGGTTCTCCATGTTGCCGCCAAAAGTCGAGAAAGGCTTCCAATAATTTTTTAGGTAAAAATGTACCTGTATCACTTAACCAAATCGGTTGAATATAGCCAATCGAAGCGGAAGTCGTATAGGCTAGCACCCTTGGCAATACTTCTTGATAGATTGGATTCGCGATTTGCAATCCATGCTGATTTGTGCAAAGTCCTAAATCTAATACATAGCGAATATCATCTTGCGGCACATCGGTTAATTCTGTACCTGCTAGGATGGGTTGAATAATTGCTCTGACGCGATCCTCTCTTAATCTCTCAGCAAGACTATCTAAATGGGTATCCTGTCTCTGAATGAGAATCTCTTTCGCCTGATTGATTAACTCAACTGTAATCGAAATCGCTGGATCGGGAGCCATATATTCGGTGATTTCCTTAGCGATCGCATTGACTAGCCAAGGTTGTCCTTGAGTTAAATGGAATGCTAAATTAACCGCTTCTTCTGTAAATATTTGCCCTGTCGCTTCTGTATGTTGAGCATAGAGTCTTTTGACTTCTGCTAAGTTGAAATTGCGTAAGGTGAAGGATTGAACTTTGATATTAAATGGACTCGAAGTATTTAGGCGATCGCTTCCTCCTGCGGCATATTTATAATCTCTCACATCGCGCATCCCAACCAGTCCCACCGATTGCGGAAAGCCTTTAGGACGGCGGGAAAACCCATCTCGCAGTTGTCTTAGTACACTAATCAGGGTTTGATTTTGCAGCGAATCGATTTCATCAATAAACAGAATAAAGGGAAGCGGAGACACACTTGACCACAGGCTCAAGGTGGCATTAATTCGCTGTCCTGCATCTGCATCTGAAACTGATGGCAAAACGATTTCTCTGGGAAGCCAAAACTTTGCATTTTCTGCCCATGTTCCTAAGATTGCTTTTTCAGCGATTTCGGGTTGATCGGGAAAGGCAGATCCCACTTCGGCAGATACCATCAGGGCGGTGTATTCACCACTGGCGGTTAGTTCTTGGGCGAGGGTGAGCATGGCGGTGGTTTTGCCAACTTGTCGCGGTGCATGGATCACAAAATAATTTTGTTGATCGATTAGTCCTTTGATGTGGGGCATACGCTCTACGGATGTGAGCATATAGTGAATTTCGGGTTTGCAGGGTCCTGCGGTGTTGAAGTGTTTTTTCATTATTTTCTATGCAACATCAAATTCCTATCGGATCTTCTTTAAGGAAACAGATAGCTGTATTAAACGTCCTAGACTGGGTTGTGGCTATACTCACCATGCGTCAATAATTTTTTGCATAGTTTTTTCAGCAAGTTCTTTCACATTAGTTTTAATATCGTCAATTGAAGTAAATAGTTGATGCGATCGCGCACAATCACCAACGATCGCACCATAAATATCAAATTTTTTAATCCCTAATTTAGTTGCCATCTCTTTTGCCTCGGAGACCAATTTTTCGACACTGAGCGCTGATGACATAGATTTTTTAATTTAGCTTTAGCTACTTGTCTATTATATTGCTTATCATAGAAATTTAACTTTATGCTATCTCTGTCCGCTCAGGATTTTACAGATGTCACGGATTTTATTGTTTTAGATACGGAAGGGAAAAATATTCTCAGCGAGATTGCCATTATTGATCGTCAGGGGAAACTGATTTATGAAGCCTATAGGGAAACTACAAGCAGTAAACCCAAACTGCACAGTAAACCATTAGCGCAAATATTAGAGGATTTCTTCGCGATCGCCTGTACCCCAGAGCCCAAGATCGTCGTTTGTCATTTTGCCGAACACGATCGCCAAATTTTAAAAAATAGCTGTCGCCAAGCAGGAATAACATGGAGAGAGCTAACTTTTGTTTGTACCGTTGAGCGATCGCAGCGCTTATTTCCTAGACTCACAGGCTATTCGCTCGCCCACCTGAGTAGACACTTTCGGCTGTTGGTAGATCACAAATTATTTAATGCGAGATTTGCCCATGCATCGCGCTATGATGCTATTTTCACCTATCAGCTATATCTCAAACTTCAATCACAATCGGCGATGAATATTCTCACAGAGCGCTTGCAAACCATTCCCAATCCCTTTACCAGTAGCCGCGTTGATAATCCTTTTCAGCATCATATTGACCTTCAGGCACTCTATCACAATGAATATGAGCGATTAAAATCGATTCTACTCGACATCAAACGGGACGCAAATCAACAAAGTCGCGGGGCGGTGGTAATTGGTGAGGCGGGGACAGGTAAAACCCACTTAATGATGCGCTTGGCAACGGATTTACTAAAAACTAATCGATTACTATTCATTCGTCAGCCCAATAACGCGAGTACGGTGATTTATCATACCTATGCCCGTATTTTGGAGTCTTTTGCGGAAAAAATCCCTGAAACTGAGCATACCCAATTAGAGCTTTTAGTGGCAAATAGTTTCGTTAATATTCTTAGTCAAAGTCAAGAGTTTGTATCCACTGAAACGGGAAGAAAAACATTAACAATTCTCCGCGAAGATCCCCTCAGACTTTACAAATTTCGTGCAGGTTCGCCACAGTGGAAGTCCATTGAACTGAATATTGTGCGTTGGTGGGAGAAAAAATACAACGCGGCAGGACATTCGGGAAATATTCTGAAGGGCATTCTCAAATTTTGTAGCTATGTTGATCCTAATCTCAAAAGTATTGTGAGGCGCTGGTTAGGGGGGCTGGAGATTGCCGAAGAAGAAGCCCAAAAGGTTAATTTAGAAAATTGGGACGAAGAGATTAGTCGCGAAGAATTTGCCCTTGAAGCGATCGCTGTATTTGGCAGACTATCGACCTTAGATGAGCCTTTAATTATTGTATTTGACCAATTAGAAGGACTCAGCGATAAGCCTGCAATTCTATCTAGTTTTGGCGATGCTGTTAAAGAAATCTTGACGGTCGTTCCCAATAGTTTAGTCATTCTCAATCTTTTTCCTGATCGCTGGCAACAATTTCAAACGGTTTTTGACAATGCTGTCATCGATCGCTTTCCCGATCAAGTGCATTTGCCACGCCCTAACCACAGCACTCTCAGCCAGATTCTCCAAGCCAAGCTCCAAAATACAACCCTTGAGCTAGGGGAAATTTTTGACTCCAAGGAACGAGAAGATATCCTCAGCCAAAAATCGATTCGAGCGGTTCTTAATCGGGCTGCTGATTACTATCGTCACAAAGTTAGTGATATTCCCTTACCCACGCCTTCGATCTTACCCACGCTTCCGATTCCCAAAGAACCTGAGCTTAACGAGTCTAGATGGAATTATGTGGAACAGGAAATAGGGCAATTAAAACAGGCGATCGCTCAAATCCAACAAACTATCGGTAATATTTCATTGAATCAACCCTTAATTCAGCCGTTGGAGAACAACAATCAAACCGAAAATATTTCTCAACCAATTTCTCAATCAGTTAATCAAAACTCTCAACCATCATCTCAATCTGAAATCCCACAACATGATGAGATTAGAGAATATATCCAACGCAAACAAAGCCAATTAGATAAGGATTATGATTGTCCCCACATCATTACCGAAGCTAACGATTGGGGTAAACTTTCAGAGATCCTAGACTCGTTTCAACTTTTGGAACTCTTTGAAATCGATCAAATGCCACTGGGCAAAAAAGTTCTTCCCGATCACTTTCAATTTAAAATTAAAGGACAGAGTTATGTAATTGGATTCCTGCACGCTAGTGGATCTGGCTTTACCAGTCGCATCAAAAATTTCAATGAATTGGTAATCAGCCACCCTCACACAAAATTTTATCTATTACGGGATGCCAGAGAACCAGAGGTTACGGGCAAAGTCGGTAAAGAAGAAATAGAGAAACTGCACTATACCCCAAATGGTGATTTTCAGGTTATGGATAAAGGCGATCGCTTAAATTTTGATTTAATCTACGATTTGATCATTGATATCAAAAATCAAGACTTAGATACGGATATAGGGACAGGGTTACGGGTTCTCATACAAGAGTTAAAGGACTATTGGCTAATCAGGATCATCATGGGTGAAGATAAGTTAAGCTCTTAATCACGCATAGTTTTGCAGGTATGGTATTAATTTGGTTAAACCTTTTCCCTTTTTCCTTGAAATACTTGCAGCATTCCTAAAAAAATCAAATATTGATCGATCGCATCCACAGCCAAACCCCATCCGCGAAAACGCTCGGCATCGCCACCAGTCATAATCACTTTGCTATCAGGAAACCGAGATCGCCAGTCATCAATATAAGCCTGCAAACCTGCCAGCAATATCTGCGATATTCCTGTTTGGATTGAGCTAACCGTATCCATTCCCCAACGGGGCGGTAATATTTCGGGAATAGATAGATGCGGTAGAGCCGCCGTATTTTCGTGCAAACTGGCAAACTGCGATCGCAAGCCCGCCATAATCGCCCCACCAACGAAATTTTTATCACCATCAATTCCCGTCAAAGTAATCGCCGTCCCTGCATCAATCACCAATATCGGATAGCCATAACGCTCTCCCGCACCAAATGAGGCTAAGGCGCGATCGCAGCCCATGCTGGTATACAAACCTTTTAAGGGAACATCCTCAGTGGTAATAATTTGAACATTCTCGCGATTGTGCCAAGTTGTAATGAGATTGGGAACTACTGAGGCGATCGCAATCCATTTAAAATCTCTAGTTTCAAGTTCCATTTCTAGAATTGGCAGATCTTGATGATTGACCGCATATTCTTTAATTAATTGGAAGTTACTATTAAATATGGCGGCTTTAATTCGCGTATTACCGATCGCGATCGTCAGACATTCTGGGGTTTCCATCACTTAATTAGACTCATGGTTAGGCGCAACTTTACCAAAATTACCCATCCCCAAATACAATTCAGCGACTTCAGGATCATTCAACAAATCCGCACCTTTACCCGTAAATTCATCTTTACCCAAATGCATTACATAACCTCGATCTGCGATCGCTAAAGCCTTACGCGCATTCTGCTCCACCAAAATAATTGATGTTCCTGCTTGATTAATCTGTTGAATTAAATTAAAAATATCCTGTACCAAAATCGGTGATAACGCCGCCGAAGGTTCATCTAAAATTAATAGTTTCGGATCTAACATCAGCGCCCTTCCCATTGCTAACATTTGCCGTTCCCCACCCGAAAGCGTTCCTGCTCTTTGATGACGACGCTTAGCTAACACGGGAAAAGTCTCGTAAATTTTATCTTTAAGTTCCTTAATGCCGCCATCTCGCGTATAGGCTCCCATTTCGAGATTATCGGCAACACTCAACGAAGGAAATACATTGGCAACCTGCGGCACATAGCTAATACCCTGCCGCACAATTTGTTCTGGTTTGAGTCCGACAATAGGGCGATCGCCAAATAAAATATCGCCCGATCGCACTGGCACTAGTCCAAATATAGCTTTCGCTAAGGTCGATTTGCCAGCACCGTTAGAGCCAATTACCGTGACTAATTCACCTGCATATACCGACAAATTTGCGCCTTGCAAAATATCGACCCCTTCCACATATCCCGCAACGATGTTACGCGCTTCTAGAATCAGAGTTTGAGAAATTTCGCGATCGGATGGATTAGAGTTCATGTTGGAATTACTAGCCTTACTTCCGATAAGCATATAACACCCAGCTTAAATTTTGGCGCTTGCGACTAGATTTTCTACCATTTTTTGCTTTAACTCAGTAAATTTTATTTTCTGGTTCATGAAAGCTGGCGCGATAGCATTTACTAAGATTATGTTAAGATAGAATGCATAGCATTTTCTATTCCGAGAATACATATGAGTACTCCAAGCATCTTTGATGTAGTTAAATATATCCTTGAAAAACAAGGAGAACTTACTGTGATGAAACTTCAAAAACTTGCTTTTTATGTGAAAGTATGGGGACTTGTTTGGGATGAGGAAGAAATGTTTCCTGAAGAATTTCAAGCTTGGGTTGGTGGTGCTGTGTCACCTGCTTTATATGATAAGCATAAGGGGAAGTTTAAGGTTTCGGCAGAACTATTTTGTGATGCAAACAGCTCTGTTCTTTCAGAGTCTCAAAAGGAGACTATCGATAAAGTCTGGGAGTTTTATGGTAAATATACTGCCCAACAATTAAGCGATATTAACCATCAAGAATCGCCGTGGATTGACGCAAGAGGTAATTTACCCCCAACAGCCCCTTCTAAAGAGGTTATTACTTCAGCCGCGATCGCGGAATATTACTCAGGGATATGGAATAGCGAAGACAATGAGTAAAAAAGAAGCTCGTCTTCAAAGAAAACTGGAAAAGCTGGTCAAAAATCAGGAAAAAAACATAAGGTTAAGCTCAAACATTGAAATTAAAGAGAAATATATACGAAGTAACATTAAGCCACCGATAAAGAAAGAACCGCGTTCTATTAATCAAGACGGATATAAGGAATACTTTTTTGCGTGGTGCGACACTATCTCTGATGTAGAGGATGCTTGGAGTTGGGGAGAACTGCGTCAATGGACTAATGATGAATATACTCAGATGATAAAGCCACACATGGATTCATACAATAATAATTCATGGACTGAGGTTGAATCTCAAACATACAACGGCGCGGGTGGATTTCGCAACCCTTTAAACAAATATCAGATGCTAGATTCTATATGCGATGAAGCCCAACTCAGATGGCTAAACTTAGAATTAATCTCGCAATTTGATGAATTATTTCGTCTGCGATTGGGGAGTTTTAAACGAATCTGGGGCGTAAGAATTCAGTACCATTTCTATTTAGTTTGGTATGAAAGAGAACATAAAATATGTCCAGTTGATTAACTAAATGAGAAGTGTAGTTATTTTTGATCAGCAAGAATGGTAGCAAGTTTTTTGATCGCAATGCCATACCATTTCTGCATTCTCACCAATTCACCTTCAAGCGGTAAAGTATCAGGAAAATCGCATATGTAGTTCAATTCGCGCAAAGCCGAAACGATCGCACTAGGTGAGATCCACCATTGCTGTGCAAGATCTAACAGATTTAATTTCTCTATATTCTCTAAATCAAGAGATTGAATCTGGGCGCGGAACTGCTCAATGGAAGGAACGGAGGGAATATGGGAACCGAGATAAATATAATTGGGTTTAGCAAGTGCGATTAGCCATTGTAAATGAGTGAATGATGGTGGTAAAGTCCAGAGAACGATCGCTTGATAGTCCCGATCTCGATTCGGGCGATCGCAATCGACATCACCTTGAAACTTATCGGCAGGGCGATCGCAACCATAGAGTAATAATGGACGTGGCAATGGTCGCGGGGCATCACTGAGTTTTTCCCATTGCGGCAATTTGGTGATTATGGGTGCGGGTTTGTATTGCAACTGAATTTGTTTGGGCGAACTTTGAGGATTTTCCATATTAATTGCCTCGCGAATACCAACTATTTCTAATTCTACCGAAGTTGTATCTTGCCATTGATTAGCGCGTAATTTGTATGCAATATCAACATAATCAGGTACAGGACAATATTCTCCCCATCGCCATGCGATCGCCTTGAGTTTTTCGCCATTACCGTTATCAACAGACAGTGAGAGATGTTTGATTTTATCTTTGCCACGAGTTTGTTGTGACAGCACCCGTACATTTTCGCTATAAAACACAGGATCGGCATTACCAAGTCCACAGGGTTGGAGGCGATCGCAGGTTTGCAGCATGGTCATGGAGATATCACTAAGATCGGCTAGGACATCAACATTAATCAGTGGGCTGATGTGACTAGGGAGAATATTTTCGCGATCGGCAAAGTTACTTAGTTCACTTCTCAACTTTTCCATGTTTTCCGCAGGAAGTGTAAAACCTCCCGCCGCTTTATGTCCGCCGCCTTTGTTGCGAATATTGGCGATATATTCAAGGGAATGGAAGACGTGAAATTCAGGAATACCACGCACTGAGAAACGAACTGTTGCAGCTTTTTCGGAATCTGCTTCTCCATGAGCATCTTCATAACTGCCAATAAAGACGGGTGCGCCATAACGTTCCACTAATCGAGAAGCGACAATTCCAATTACACCATGATGCCAGCCTTCAGTTGGGGGTAAAAAATTATCGCCTGACGGAGATAATTTTTTATTTTTTTTAGGAGAGGGGCTGGAGGTTAGGGCATTCTTCACTTCGCGATCAACAATCACCAAAACCCGTTCCTGCGTAATATCAAAACCTTCTGATTTACGCTTCGTCATATACGCGATCGCCTCCTGTTCGATATCTTTGCAAAGCTCTTGACGCTTACGATTAGTGGCTTCACATTCTTGCGCCAAAGTGATCGCCTCGCCCATTTCTTCGCAAGTTAACAAATCGATAATTACTTGCGGATTACCAATCCGACCGATCGCATTAATTCTGGGACCTAAACCAAAACCGATCGCTTCAGGTTTCATTCCTGTTTGTTTATCCTTCGCAATTCCCGTTTCATTAATTAGAGCAATAATACCGATTACCTTTGATTGGGAAAGTAAGCGCAAACCTTTTTTGACTAAACGGCGATTGATGCCTGTGAGTGAAGCGAGATCGGCAATTGTACCTAGTGTAAATAATTCCAATAATGGATTTTCTAATTCAGTACGTTTACCAAAGCGATCGCTTAATTCCAAAGCCAACACATAGGCAACACCGACACCAGCGATCGCCGCGTAGGGAGAATTGGGATCGACCTGATATTTCGGATTTAAAATCGCCGTAGCAGGGGGGATTTTGCTAGGGTCTTCAGGAACTTCGTGGTGATCGGTAACAATTACAGAAATATTTAATGATTTTGCAAAGGCGATCGCCTCATACGCCGCGATCCCATTGTCCACAGTAATGATTAATTTCACATCGCGATCGTGACAATCCTGCACAATCCGCGCATT
The DNA here is from genome assembly GCA_037129985.1 of Pseudanabaena sp. ELA645. Lineage (GTDB taxonomy): Bacteria > Cyanobacteriota > Cyanobacteriia > Pseudanabaenales > Pseudanabaenaceae > Pseudanabaena. Next base: position 16,118 of record JBAXTW010000068.1, read on the forward strand.
AATTCCATAGCCTTCTGTCATCCGACTAGGAATTTCATATTCCACATTTCCCCCTAATAATCGCAATGTACGAATCAACAAAGCCGTACTGGTCATGCCATCCACATCGTAATCACCACAGATGGTAATGCGATCGCCGTTTTTAATAGCTTGCTCAATGCCGTCGATACTCGCAATTAAATCAGGAAACTCTTGCTTGGGATCGGGTAAAGCTTCCAACTCAGGATCAAGAAAAATTTTGGCGGCTTCAGGTGTATTAATACCGCGATTTAGTAAAACCTGCGCGATTATGGGCGAAAGTCCTGTAGCATTAGCGATCACGGCTGATAAATCTGGGTTTGCCTCGGAAATTTGCCAGCGCTGTTTAGGTAAATGCATGAGAACAGTAATATAATTATTAAGAATGTATTAAAAATCCGTTGCGAGTCCGAAAGCCCATGAGGACTGATCCAACATTACCCGAATCAACGTTACAACTCCTACTATTTATTGACGATCGCCCAAAAGCCAAAGATTTAGTCAAAGATGTGGAGGAATTTTTGCTGCGAGATAAGGATTGTCGGTCAGAACTGCAAATAATCAATGTCGCTAGCCAACCACAACTTGCGGAACTATTCAAAGTTGTCATGTCTCCCGCGTTGCTGAAGTTGTCACCGTTGCCAAGACAAACGATCGCGGGGAAAAATATTATTAAACAACTAGAAACCTGTTGGGAAACTTGGAAACAGCAGGTCACAGATCAAACAATTAACCATCCACCCGAACTTGCTCAAAATATTGGCTACATGAATGAAGTGGCGCGACTTGCTGATGATGTCTTTCGGCTTTCGCAAGAAAAAACGGAAATCGAGGAGCAGATTCGGTTCAAAGAGCGCGTATTAGGAATGCTAGCCCACGATTTGCGAAACCCTTTAACGGCGATTTTATTGGCGATCGATACGATCGAAAAGAGCGGCGATAAAATTGAGCCGAAAATGGTGTCGCGGTTGCTTGGTCATGCGCGGACTAAGGCGCGTGAAGCCGATAACTTAATCACCGATATTCTTGAAGCAGGGCGGGGCGCAAATGCCCAATTTCGTACACAGCGTCAAAAAATTCAATTCGATCAACTATGTCATAGCGTGATTAGCGATTTTTACTTCAGCAAATGCTTAGAAAGAAAAATGCAAAAGCTGCTTAAAGATATTCCCAACGATCTGCCGCCTGTCTTTGTCGATCAGGAAAAAATTCGTCAAGTTTTAATTAATCTCTTGAGCAACGCCACCAAATACACCCCCGAAGGCGGCAAAATCGAGCTAACGGTCATGCATCGTACCGCCCAAAAAATTGAAATTAGCATCACTGACAATGGACCTGGTATTCCTGCGGATCTGCGCGATCGCGTGTTTGAGGAACGCTATCGACTGGAACGCGATGATGACGCTGACGGCTATGGCATTGGTTTATCCCTCTGTCGGCGTATTATCACCGCGCATTATGGTCACATCTGGGTAGATGATGCGATCGGTAAAAAAGGTAGTTGTTTTCGATTTACATTACCTGTTTATTAAACTTTAGCCTCCTGCAAGCGTGGTGATTCTATTTACCCCAATTTCGCATCGATGAAAAATAAAGTTCACTGCGGCTACTAATTTATCAATTTCTTGAATGCTATAAAAAGTACTGTTTCGTGTGAAAGTATTCTGCTCTAACTTACCAAGTTGCCAAAAGCTACCATTAGAGGCAATTCCAAAAACTACCACATCTAATTCTGCATTCAAACGTTGAGCAGCGATCATCTCGGCAATACATTGTCCCCAAGCCGCCTCAAAGTTATCTTGCTTTGCCTCAACTAACATCAAATAAGGGCGATCGAATACGACTTTTCCCAGAGGCGATCGCGTTGCCAAGATATATTCAGGAAATCCTGATAATTTCTCATCATAGTTCAGGGACTGATGACTCCACAGCAAAAACTTACTGCGATATTGTTTCCAAATTTCCTTAAGAACGGGATAGATTAAATTCTCACAAATCGCAAATTCAGAGTTATCCACTACACCTTCGCGCATCATTAATGTGAGATCTTCCCTAAAATAGTCAGATACCGCAAAGGGTAAAGCTTCCACAAAATCAGCTTCGGTATAGACAATCTGAAATTCTTTAATTACTGCGCCAATTGTTTTGTAACTGCCAAAAGCCATGTCGCTATCCTCGGATTACCTAACTTTTAACTTTTATATTAAGGGGAGTTGGTTGCAACATATTAAGGAGCGTTTAGAACGCGATGTTTTTAAGCTTGTCGGCGATTGAGCATATCGATTAAAGTTCTAATATTTTCCGCTTGGATTCTTGCAGTAGCAGCCTGTTGCTCTGACGCGATCGCATATTTCTCGGATGTGAGATTTTGAATTTTGGCAGTCTCTTTAATTTCGATTAGCTCGTTTTTTAAATCTACATTAATGTCTGCACGCAGTTCACCAATACTATTAAAAACATTACTAACTGCCTGCTCTAATATCTGTACCACGCCATAAAGCTGTTCAATATTTTGGCTTTGTCTAGCCGTAGTCTCAGCAACATTTCCAAGTAGGCGTTCAATGCGATCTAGTCTTGCATCTGATGATTCATTTAAAGCCACTGCACTATCCTCCAATTTTATTGCTGATACCAATCTTATTTCGCATTGCTGACTTACAGCAGTCTACATAAAAAAACACCCTGCAAACTTGCTATAGATGATTCTCTTCTGATTTTAAAGTGACTTGCATCTTTTCGCTGTTTTATAAACCGCACAGATCTCCAACTTTTTTGTGATTGATACAGGCGATCTCTAATTGCACAGAAAAAGTCGGGGATCTTAATCTTCGCTATCCCAAAAAATACTGATATATTTACTAAGATCTCGATGCTTGCAAAGTAGATCTTTAAATTCAGTCAGTCACCCTAAATTTCATGGCTCAAACCATTATCGGTAAAGACTTTCGCAATCAATCCTTTCGTGGACAGAAGGACTTAGCAGGTGTAGATTTTACAGATGCAGATCTGCGAGGTTGTGATTTTCGAGATGCACTCTTAATCGGCGCAAATTTCACAGGTGTGAAAACTGGGAAGAGTTGCAAACAGCTAATAACTCTCATCGCGTTTGCATTTTTAGGTACAACTGCGGTTGTGGTTGCAGGCGTATCAGTGGGTGTGGTTGCAGAGGCTGGCGTGTTTGCCTTTGCTGTTGCAGGGGCAATTGCGTTCGCGTTCGCGTTTGTGTTTGCAGGTGCGGGCGTGGTTGCAGGTATGTTTACATTTTCATTTGTGCTTGTGTTTGCAGTTGCGGCGATAGGTCATGCTTACACAACCTTTCTGGCTAGAAAAATTGCCTTGGGAATTGTAAACAGCGTTGTTAGCTTATTATTACTGTTTTTTGCTTGGTATTGCCTACAACAATTAGTCAAAACTATTAAAAGTGCAACAGGTACAGATTTTAGAGGCGCAGATTTGTCTGGGGCAAAGTTTGTTAAGGCTCATCTAGAAGTTACAGACTTCACAAATGCAAAGTGTGACCTGATTAATTGGCAAGGTGCAGAGTTCTATCTTTGCAAGTTACCCAAGAATATAGAAAATGACAAAGTTGGGTACTTATGCATCAATCCTGCCAAGCGAAGAGACGCAGACTATACATCATCAGACTTTCGCAACACCTACTTACAAAATGTCGATCTTATCGATGCCATTCTCCGTAATGCAAATTTTAACGGTGCTGATCTGCGTGGTGCAAAACTGATCAATGCTGACCTCAGCAACTCACAAGCATTAGGAACTGACTTCTCAGGTGCAACTCTCACAGGCGCAAGGATCTTTAATTGGGGGATTAATCCTGAAACTAAATTTGAGAATGTCATTTGCACTCACATTTACATTGACGAAGTAGGAAAGGAACGCAAACCCGCCAGTGGCGAATTTAAAGAAGGTGACTTTGCGATTTTAGTAACCAAATTTACTAAGACCCTAGACTTTCTGTTTAAGAATGGCATTCAACCCCAAGCATTTGATCAGGCTTTGCAAGAAATGCTCGATCGCTATGGTGAGTTTGGCATTCAATTACAGTCAGTCGAAAGTGTTGGTGATGGGGACAGATTAGTTCGCTTTGAAGTGCAAGATCCTGATGCGGACAAGGGGGAAATCCATGCAGATTTTGAAAACAAATATTATGGAGTGATTCGTCAACTAGAAGAAGCACAAAACAAAGTCCAAGAATTGCAACAAGCACAGACAGAACTTTCCACAAAACTCGCAATTTCCGAAGCTGTGATCAAGGAAAAAGAAAACCAGTCACTCTTTTTGCGCGATTTTGTTTATCATCAAACTGATCGGTTTAGCCGACCGTCCTTTAACGCCTCACATTCAACATTTACAGGAGATCCAATGTCTGACAAAAATCAAAATATTTCTCTAAATGCAGGTCGAGATATTACTGCTCCAACTGTTGCAGGTGGCGATATTGATATTAGCGGCACTATCACCGTCACGATTCAACAACTTCGTAATAGCGTCATTCCCGAAGCCCCAGAAATTGCCGATCTGCTCACCGAACTGCAAAAATTAATTAGCGAATCACCCGACCTATCAGACAAAGACAGACAGAAAATCTTAACAAATATAGATAACATTGGCAAAATTGCTAACAACAAAGAAGGCGATCGCAACAGCATTGAGAATCTAATTGACGGCATTGTTGGGGCTGTTAGCAAATTCGCTAAATTACTTACTCCCATCCAAGCGATCGCCGATGGGTTGCGAAAGCTTCTACAGCTATAACGCCGAGTTCAGTCATTAACTGAAAGTCCCAGATTCCAAAAATAAAAAGGGAACACCACAATGCGATGACCCTTTTTATTTTTTATTTAGAATTTCTCAGCTAGGCGATCGCTTTGGCTTTTTCCACGATCACGGTAAAAGCTTCAGAATTATCACGGCGCATTATGGTCACATTTGGGTAGATAATGAAATCGCGAAAAAGGGTAGTTTTTTCGATTTACCTTACCTGTTTATTAAAATTCAGTCAGCTTCTACCTCGAACGTTTCTTTGAAGCCATTCTGGGAACCAGTTAGATATTTGTTGATCTGTTCACCAATTTTTTGATGACTATCGGACTTCGAGATAAAACAGTTAGATCCAACCACCTTTGCTCTAATGCGATCGATAATCGAATCATTACTGGTCAAAATTAAAATCGGTGTATTTTTAAATTCGGGTATTCGGCGAATTTGGCTACAGAGTTCATACCCGCCCACGATTGGCATCACTAAATCTAAAAGAATTAGTTCAGGTTGATGTTCTATTAATAATGGCAATACCCTAATTGAATCGCGAATCCCTAAGAAACCGAAACCATAGCTCGTGACAATCCGTTCAATTGTCGCGCATACCTGATTACTATCATCCACACAAGCAATCAGAGGTCTGGGAAATCCCTGTTCTTTTTGATGATCTTTTTGAAGCCCCTTTTGATGATTGGAATTACCTTGAATTTGATTGTTTTCCTGTGGAAGAACAGCTTCGTATGTTGTTGGTTCTGGAAAGATAGATGAAATCGGCGCTTCGATATCAGCAACTTCGGTCAGCCCAACCATACCGCGATGATAATAGACCATTAGTGACTGTACGAGTGTAAGCAAATCTTTCTTCATCCAAGCTGACAACTCGCGCATCGATCGCCTGCCATCAAGGATCGTCACTAATGTCTTGTAAGTAAGTTCCGAAGCTTCTTCTTTAAGTTGTTCAGGACGTTTGATCCAAGGTGCAATATTTGGAGACAAATCAGCAATTCCTGCTTTGCGCCACTTTAACCATTCTTGATGAGCGCGATCGATCGCCTGTTCTGAATGAATCAGAGAAATTATGGGCGTAATTTCATCTTCAAAATCGCAGTAATAAGTGATCTTCTCATTAGCTGCACATTGAATAATATCGAACAACACTTCCTGCACAAAACTTTCAATGATCGGCGAAATCTGTTCGCGGGTTAAGACCATCCGCTTCATTAAGATGACTAGAACATGATAGTCCCATAGTCTGACCTCTTCATTGGTACGCAGAGAAATGCGATTAAAGTCTATCTTTACCTTGTACTGCCCCATTAGTCTGCGCCAACGGCGGTGATTATGTACCCCACCAGTAGCCCATACAAGTCTGCCATGACAATAATAAATACTCCATTTAAATTCTTTGGCATTATGAAGTTCTAGTTTGCCTGTAAACTGCTTCCGACCATAGCCGCGCATCTGCTCTACAAGACTATAAACGGCGAGATTATCTGTATCCATGTATCACCCATAGAAAGTAAATTCACTTACATGAAAATTGAAAAATATATAATAAAGTTGTCCGTTTATAATCCCAGATCAAAACACTAGCATAAAATTAAATATCTGCTTGTATAGTCTAATCAGCAAAGCCATGAAGCAAAAAATGCAAACAGTCGGTGGTGAACTAAAAACTCAAGCCAAGCTCTTGGGAGCCTTAGTGGCAATTTTTTGGATTGTTACCTTTGTCAACGAAATATTCCTGAGAGGTCAGCTCAACACGTTAGGAATTTTACCGCTTAACCTTGTTGGATTGCGTGGGATTTTGTTTGCCCCATTCCTACATGGTGGGTTTTATCATGTGGCTGCCAATACAGTCCCATTTATCGTGTTGGGGTGGCTAGTCATGCTGCGAAATATTAGTGATTTTTATTTTGTGTCAATCATAGCAGCGTTGGTGGGAGGACTGGGAACTTGGCTAATTGGTGAGCCTCGTTCCGTACATATTGGCGCAAGCGGTGTAATTTTTGGCTATTTTGGCTATTTATTATTTCGTGGCTACTTTGAGCGTAGTTTTGTGGCGATCGCCATTTCCCTAATTATTGCTTTCACCTATGGCAGTCTAATTTGGGGCGTACTGCCCACGCGATCTTATATTTCTTGGGAAGGACATTTATTTGGCTTTATCGGCGGCATTATTGCGGCGAAGTTATTATCACCAAGCAAATCCGTCCCATAAAAAAAAGCGGGTGCTTTGCACCCGCTTTTTTGGCTCTTCTGGGTTTGAGGGGATTAATGTATAATGAGTTACGAATATAGCT
>JBAXTW010000069.1:0-23149 GCA_037129985.1 Pseudanabaena sp. ELA645
CATTACTTACTTAACAATAATTCAAAACATAATTTTCTATGTCTAAACTTACCTCACTGACCATTAATAGGCTTTTTAACGAATAGGCTTTTTAACGGTTCCGCAGAGTGTGCCGTCGGAATCCCACGCACCATAACCATAGTGCCTATCCCCGTCACAAAAACATATTTGAGTCCATTCACTAAAAATTCTTCCAAAGCTCCCTTGAATACAATTCTTTTTTTACGTTATACAAATGACATTCGTCACAACGCTGAAGAGCATCATGGACAACAGAAGTGCTGGTTTTCAAGCTTTCCGCTAACTCTGCATAAGTCCACTCTGAATTTAAGCAGTAAACCTTAAGCATTACGACGATATCTTGAGGCTTGAGCATAGTTTAAGTCTCGTTAAATCAATCTTATTCTATATTCTCGAATCGAGAATGCCGCAATTTTATAATTTATTTATAATTTGATTTAGCGATCGCCTTAGTTCAGACTGTTACTCATCAACTTATAGCGATCGCCATCTGTCACTAAATGCGATAATTGGATGATTATAAAAACAGCGCCTAGTTATGAATTTAGAAAATTCCAGCCAAAACTCTAACGATCTTCAGTTTAATCCTACTGAACTATTACAGACTTACTTCACACAAAATTATGATCTTCTATCGGAACAATTAATCAAAATTATTGAACATTTCGAGCAGGTGACTTATGTATCGCTAACGGCCGAGTCAAGATACTTTATCAATGCTTTTGTCAAGAATTTTTTATATATTTTTACGCAGCCTGACTATGTGTTAAGCGATCGCTATGTCACAAAGTTTATTCAATTAAATTTGACAATATCGAATTTGGTCGCCATATCGGATTTTAAGAATACCGATCCTTACTTAGAGTTATTAAAACTACAGCCACAAAATTATGCAAAGTTACTAACTTTATGCTCAGCCAGAAATAAGTTCCCAATTGATCGCCGTGCCTTTTTTGATGCTAGTCCAGAATTAGCGAGTTTATGGTATTCCCATTATTTAGAGAGTTATCGTGGAGGTTTAGTTAATAAAACTGTGTACCAAAACTTACGCGAACATTTGATTTATGATGACGATCGCTTAACTGACTTTTATAAAATTGATGATCTCTACTTTGGTGCAACCTATATTGATGGAGATAACGATCGCCTTCTCAAATCCAAAATTAACAAATCAATTCAGAATAGTCAGTTAATTAAAAATATAGTTGTTTCTAATCATTCTAACCCGAAAAAAATTGCCATAATTTCAGGCTTTTGGTTTCCACAGCATTCTGTTTATCGGATTCTTTCTGAATGTGTGGCTGCATTGAAAGATAGTTACGAACTAACATTGATTCATCTAGGCGATCGCAATCTGGATATTGATACGCAATATTTCCGAGAAGTAAAATATTTGCACTTTCAAAATGGGAAATTTGATCTTAGTTGCCTTCAAAACAATGATTTTGCAGTTATTTACTATCCCGATATCGGTATGTTGCCAGAGAGTATTTTATTGTCAAATATTCGCATTGCTCCGATTCAAATTTGTGGATTAGGACATCCTGTCAGTACATTTAGCAGTGCGATCGATTATTTTATCAGTGGTAATGATGCTGAGATCAATCGTAATCCTGAAGCTAATTATGCAGAGCGTCTAGTCTTATTAAATGGTTTAGGTGCGGTGAATAATCGTCCTAACTATCCAGCACCAATAAATATATCCATTGACAAAAATAGAGATCAGGATAATCTCTTAGAAAACAAGTCTCAATTTATTATTAATTGTCCTTGGTACGCTCAAAAAGTAAATTATCCACTCTTAGTTCTGCTCAAAAAAATTGCCCAATCATCAAATATATCGGTTCTGTTTCGTTTCTTTGCAGGAGGTGCATTAGTCCGCAAAAATGATTTTATTCCCTTTGCCAAAGATGTCGAACAAGCATTAGGTGCTGACCATGTTCATGTATATCCATATATGCCATATTCTGAGTATATGGGAATTATGCAAGAGGGGAATCTTTGCCTTGATTCCTATCATTTTGGTGGATTTAATGTCATTGTTGACGGTTTATATTTACAGAAACCATCGGTTCTATTTGAAGGTAAACGTTGGTATAGTCGTGCAGGTGCGAAGCTGATGAAAAAGTTAGGATTGGAAGAGCTTGTCGCTAAAAGTCCTACGGAATATACACAGTTAACCCTGAAATTAATTAATTATCCCGACTTTTACCAAGCGATGCAAGACAAAGTAAGGCAGATTGATTTGGAAAATCTCGCCTTTCGTTCAACTAATGGTCAATATTTTAAGAAAGCGATCGATTATCTGATTCAAAATCATGAACAGTTACAAAAAGATCCCACTAAAAAGGCAATTAGGATTTGTTAAATAAAATCTAAAGTCATTTTTGAGCAGTGGTAGGATACTAAATGGCTGTCTCTTTTTTAACCACAAATCTTTGGTTCTTCTGGATATAAGCACAGCTAATATTAGCCAAAATTCTACTTTCTATAAATAATTCGTTGATTTATCGTTAATCTATGGTTAAGGCTATTCTGCTTTTACTCATTGATGATTGCCTGTAAAATCTCTGGGGTTAATCCATTGCGATAGACTTCATCATCATTTCGTTTCCCAGCCCTAAAAATCCGAATTTCTCCATTTCCCAAAGTATACAAAAATCCGATACTCACCAGAATCGACACGATAACTATTAGGATAGCCCTTCAATGCTTTTCAGTCCTATGGTTGAGGATTTTCTAACAATGCAAAAATTTTAGTTACAATTTGTTTGAATTTGTGAAAGTCCTAAAAGTGTTACTTTGCGACACTTTTACCAAATTTCGTGACTTGGATGCGATCGCAAAGCGTTGTGGAATTAGGCTGTGGGTAGCTCACTGGCAACATTTACCTTGAAAGCTTTAACTTCATTTGCTTTTGGTAAAGTCAGCGTGAGAATGCCATTGTTATAGTCGGCTGTCACCTGATCGTTAGCGATCGCTACAGGCAACGCAAACACGCGGCGGAACTTGCCATAGCTAATTTCGCTCCAGTAATAGCCCTTTTTAGAGCCATTTTCAGAGGCATTTTCAGAACCTTCTTGACGCTCAAAATGGCGTTCACCAGCGATCGAGAGAGAGTCTTTAGTTACTTGAATATCAAGATCATTAGCCTTAATCTCAGGAAGTGAAACTCTCAGAGTTAGATATTCTCCATCATCACGAAGTTCACTGGCGGGAATCCATTCCCCTTTCTTTGCGTTTTGTTCCACATTTACAACATCGTTAAATAGGCGATCAAACTGACGACGAACATCTTCTATCTCTTGCAAAGGATGCCAACGTACTAACATAAAAGTCACCTCAGTTAATTCAAAATAAACATGGTTGTTAAGAATGAACATTGAGAAGTTAACTATTCATTTGATGTTTAGAACTTCCTGTTTGTTCATGGACTAATTATGAACTAACTTCCAAAAGGTGAGGAGATGGTGAACCCTAATCCAAAAGTACGGTTCTCTAGAAATGGATTATCTGAACATATAGAAGTTACCAAAAGCAGCGATCGTGCTTAATTTTTGATTGGGCATTTCTGTATCGTAAATACTGAACAAAATGAAATTTTGCTGCTTTGTGGAACCTTCAATATAGGGCTTAATCACCCGCCGCCCTTGAGACACCATAAATTTACATGACTGTTGGGCTAGGCTAGGCAAATTAGCATCAGCACAAAGTGAGTTTTTGCCCATTTCCGCAAACTGATCGGTTGCATAGTCGATGTAACGTTCCTTACTAGGATTGCTAAACGCCATCACACCAGCGATCGCCGCCACACCAATTACCACTGTCTCTAACTTCATGTTTTTTCCTTTTAAATAACATGTCTACCTAAAACCCAAAATTGATGAGTTGAGCGAAGTCCGCCTCATCAATTTTGGATTTTATTCTCTTGGCTAATTTGACAAATTTGAGGATGACAATGACCATTGCTTGCCACAATCGTTCCCCATTGACGCAGTTCGAGATTATTGTAAGACAGTAATGACAAGTCTGAATGAGTAAGTTGCCCACCTGCCTCGGTAAGGATGATTTCAGGGGCGCAATAGTCCCAGTCCTTCGGCGCAGATTTGCCTGAAACTGAGATGTACACATCGGCTTTGCCTGAAGCGATCGCTGCAAATTTACCACCAATGCTACCAACCGCAATTTCGGCAGCCTTGGGTAAGTTGTGGAGAATACTCTCCAGTTGCGGATTGCGATGGCTGCGGCTGGCGACTACCACCATTTGTTCGAGCGTAGTTTTGTTAGAAACTTGGATGCTTTGCTGTAAACCATCTCTAGTTTCAATATACGCCCCATTACCTAAAAAACCCTGAAAAAGTCGATCTTGAGCAGGGGTAGCTACTAGCCCAAGTACAGGTCGTTGGCGATAGCTCAAGCCAATATGTACCGCAAATTCATTAGTACGGCGAATAAAATCACTTGTGCCATCCATCGGATCGATGATCCAAACCCATTCATGGCTAAGGCGATCGCTATTATCTTCAGTTTCTTCGCTTAAATAGGCAAAGTTATCGGTTCCGAATACTTGCTGCAACTGACTCAAGATAAAATCATTGGCGGCTAAATCTGCTGACGTGACATTGCCATCTTCTGCACCTTTAAACTTGATTTCTAAGTCTTGAGGCTCTTGATAGTACTTCATTAGGATGTCGCCCGCACCCCAGGCGATCGGGCGAGCAAGGGACATGATTTCTTTTAAATTCAGCATCTTGAAGTTTAGTGAAGCTAATAATTTGTACTATACAGTGCTTTGCCCTCTCCTAAACCGTAGCTTTACCGCTACCTGATACAAATTCCAGAACAACCAGGGGCGCAATAAATTCTTGCCAAAGCACATAGGAAGGGCGAGGTTTTCGGGGTTAGAGGCTGATAGCAAAAGTAAATGACTCCTATGGGTTTTGGTAAAAATCTCCGAAAAATTAATTCGCGGTAGTCGCGATCAAATGTCAGGAGGTCGCACTTGGCAAAACCTGCTCACCGATGGCAAAATCCCCAAAACTGACGCGGATATCGAAATAGTGTTTGCAGAATGCGATCGCCTTACAGCAGAAATCAGACAAAAAATAGAAGATATTCGAGATACCTATGAGGAGCTAGATGAAATGGTGAACAAGCTCTATGGAGTTTAAATGGAGAGACAGTCCCAAAAACTTAATCAATCCACTCATTATTCGATTTTTCATCATTGTAGAGAATGCGATCGAAACCTTCGCTGAGAGTTGGTGGCGTATAGGAAAGAGTACGGTGCATTTCAATGATGATCTCATCGGGAACATGGCGATCGCGCAGATCATTACGCGACAAACAAATCCAAAGCGGCACATTTAACCAAATCCCCGTAATTGGCTTAAAACCATGCTCTTTAGCAAGAACAATAATATTTTTGCGATATTCGGGGCTGTAGTTTGTGGCATCATATATTACAGATTGTTGCGATTTTGCAGCATTTGCAAATTCCTGCTGTACCTGAGTCCAAATCTCAGCCCAATCCCCTTGAGTAGCTGCCGATCCATAGAGTGACTCTCGAATGCGATCGGGGCTAATTAACTGGGTTTGCGCGTAGGTAAGACTAAAACTGCTGTTTTTGCGGTTTTTTTGACCAGAAGCAGCCAGCATCTGCGCGGCAAGGCTAGATTTGCCACTCGCGGGTACACCAATCAGGATAATTACACTTGCCATGCGATCGCTTCAAAACTCCAACTAAGCCTTCACTATAGCAATCTTCCAAATAACAATCTTAAATAACCTAGAACTATGTCTACACTTTACGATTTTAAAATCACTAACATCGACGGTCAACCAGTTGATCTTGCACAGTACAAAGGCAAAGTAGCTTTGGTTGTCAACGTGGCTTCTAAATGTGGCTATACCAAGCAATACAAAGGACTCGAATCCCTTTATCGTGAATATAAAGACAAGGGCTTTGAAATTCTAGGATTTCCTAGCAATGACTTTGGCGCACAAGAGCCTGCTCCTGAAGCTGAAATCAAGGAATTCTGCTCCCTTAATTACGATGTCACCTTTGATATGTTTAGCAAGGTCACAGTCAAAGGTTCGGGCATGGTGGACATTTACAAATATCTCACCGACACCACAGCCAATCAAGTGCAGTGGAACTTCAATAAGTTTTTGGTTGATAAAGAAGGTAAGGTCGTCAAGTATTATCCCTCTAGTGTTTCGCCTGAAGATGCTGGCTTGCGTAAGGATATCGACGCTTTGTTAGGCTAAAAAAATAAAAGGGCGCAAAGCGCCCTTTTATTTTTTTAGCGCGATCGTGTTTAAGCTCACATAGAAATAGAATAGATTTCGGTAATCTAGCTTTTAAGAAAATAAATTTACCCGTATGACTAAAGTTAAAAACGATTTAACCCAGAAAAATTCAGAAGCTACTGAAGATTTACTTGTTGAGGTCGAAGTAACAGTCGAGTTGCCAGAGACCCAAAATAGTAGTGCGAAAGAACTACAACCACAAAAACAGGAGCAAATAATCGATCAAAATGCTCAAGCTGAGGCAGGAGAAGAGCCACTTGACCGATCGCTGTATTTCTTTAATCGTGAATTAAGCTGGGTCGCTTTTAATAAAAGAGTTTTAAACGAAGGGATTGATCCCCGCACACCATTGCTAGAACGCGCTAAGTTTTGTGCGATTTTCAGCACGAACCTTGATGAATTTTTTATGGTAAGAGTGGCGGGGGTGAAGAAAAAGTTTGCAGAGCAGGCTGATATTGTCACCGATGATGGGCTGAAACCAGATAAACAATTGCAAGCAATTCGTGACGCACTCGTACCGCTTGTGACCACGCAGCATGAGTTTTTTGAGAATACATTGCGTGAGGAACTACATAAAAACGGCGTGAAACTGCTCGATTACAAAAATATCGATAAAAAGCATCAGCATTATCTGAAAACCTATTTTCAAGACAAATTATTTCCTGTACTCACGCCATTAGCGGTTGATCCCGCTCATCCATTTCCCTACATTTCCAATCTCAGTTTGAGTTTGGTGGTGATTGTGCGCGATCGCCTAACAGGTGAGGAGAATTTTGCACGGGTAAAAGTACCCAGTATCTTGCCTCGCTTTGTCAAGATTCCTGAGACTGATGATCATACTTTCGTTCCTTTGGAACAGGTAATTGCTCACAATCTCGAAGCATTATTTAATGGAATGGAGATCCTCAATTATTATCCGTTTCGGATTACCCGTGATGCAGAACTGGATATTGAAGAAGAAGAAGCAGATGACTTGATTTCGGCTCTACAAGCTGAGTTACGCAAGCAGAAATTTGGCGCAGTCGTGCGGATGGAAATCGCCAAAGATGTCCCACCAGAGATTCGCAAAGAATTAATTGGACAGTTGGGAATTAGCGAAATTGATGTCTATGACATTCCTGGGTTAATCGGTCTGGGCGATTTGATGACATTTGCTTTTTTACCGATGCCTGAGTTTCAGGACAAATCGTGGAAGTCGGTGACACATCCGCGCTTAAAGGACGGAGAAAATGATGGGAAGAACATTTTTGATGTAATTCGCGAAGGTGACTTTTTAGTACATCATCCCTATCAATCCTTCACAACCACAGTTCAGCGTTTTATCGAAGAGGCTGCTGATGATCCACAAGTTCTGGCGATCAAGCAAACTCTGTATCGCACTTCTGGCGATTCTCCCATTGTTCATGCCCTGATTAGAGCGGCGGAGAATGGTAAACAGGTAGCAGTTTTGGTGGAACTGAAGGCAAGATTTGATGAAGCGAATAATATTCTCTGGGCAAAGAAACTAGAGAATGCGGGTGTCCATGTTGTATATGGGTTTAAGGATCTCAAGACTCATACTAAAACGGCTCTAGTGGTGCGTCAAGAAGGCGATCGCCTAATTCGCTATGTTCATATTGGTACGGGTAATTACAATCCTAAAACCGCCAGATTCTATAGTGATTTGGGGATTTTTAGTTGCTGTGATGATTTGGGTGCAGATTTGACGGATTTGTTTAACTATCTCACGGGCTATTCGCGTCAGACTGAATATCGCAAGTTGTTAGTCGCACCTGTGAATATGCGTGAGAAGTTTTTACAACTGATTCAACGCGAAATCGACCACCAAAAGCAAGGCTATCCATCCTATATCATTGCCAAGATGAATTCGCTGGTTGATCCAGAAATTATTAGCGCTCTCTATGAAGCTTCGCAGGTGGGCGTGAATATTGACCTGATTATTCGTGGGATGTGCTGTATTCGCCCTAAAGTCAAAGGCTTAAGCGATCGCATTCGGGTCATTAGCGTAATTGGGCGCTTTCTGGAACATTCACGCATCTTCTATTTTAGTAATGGCGGTGAAGAACAGGTCTATATCGGCAGTGCCGACTGGATGCCGCGCAATCTCGATGCCCGTGTTGAGGTGATTACGCCTGTTGAAGAGCCATCTCTAGTGAAGGAACTTAAACAGATTTTGGAAATTGTCTTAGCCGACAATCGACAAGCATGGGATCTTAAGGCTGATGGTACATATATTCAGAGGGTTCCCAAGGATGATGAACCTGAGATGAGTTCTCAAAAACATTTCATGTCCCAAGGTCGTCCAGAATTTGCATAGATCTATGAGAGAGCCGCAAAGCGGCGCTCTCATAAGTTTTTTTTGCTCATTCATCAGCGATCACCCCTTAATCACCATAACTCAATACACTTCATCGTGAGTGCCAAGAGAGAGCAGTAAAACTTTGGTATCGGACAAAAATTTAAACATTAGCCTTTGCTCGTAATTGATGCTGATAGCCCAAGAGCCAGCGAAGTTCCCAGATAGGCTATGTGTTTTTAATGATGGATGAAATGGTTCGCTTTTGAATAGTTCAAGTTTTTGTTGAAATCGGTCAATGAGTTCGGGATGTTTTTTGCGCCATTTCTTGAGGATTCGCGTAAATGACTCATCCCAAGTTAGTTCAATCATCGCTAGATTCCATCATTAGATCTGCAACCGAACCTGTGCGAACTTTTCCTAATCGATAGTTTTCTTCGGCTTCTTGAATTCTCAAGGCAATTTCCTTCCTGCGTAGTTCTATTATTCTTTTTTGCAGGGTTTCAGAGACAAAAAGTTGATCTTCTAACTCAAGAATAGATATGGCTTCTAAGATGCTGCCGACTGTGTTTGATATTTGCATAGGACTTGGAGCAATTTTTAACGTTCTAATTTTTTATTATACTAACCTAGATTTTATTTATATTATACTAACCTAGATTTTATTTAATTTATAATGCTGACAATGCGATCGCAGTTTAATCTTCTGGTTTGGTGACAACACGGCGATAGATTTCGGTAAGGGGAATTTCGATGTTGAGGTGAGGTAATGTGATTTTCTGCTCTAGCCGATCGCTTATTTGCAATTGCCAGATATCACCATTCTCAGCCTTAGAATTGTTATTAGAATCAGATTTAGAATAATGCTCGATATATGGCTCTGATTGGCTAATGAGGAGATATTCTCTTAGGCTGGGAACAGAGCGATATTTACGGAACTTCTCACCGCGATCATATCTCTCTGTTGATGGGGACAAGACTTCCACGATCAAAATGGGATTGAGAATTTCGTCATTGCGCGTATCGTTAAATTCTGGTTCGCCATCAATCACCAACACATCGGCATAAGTACCACAATTAAACTCTGGTATCCAAATCCGCATATCGCCGTTGTATATACGCAGATCTGTATCTCTTAGCAAAAAACCTAAATAAATAATGAAGTTAACAGCGATCGCACTATGGTTTGCGGTTCCACCAGACATGACAAAAATTTCTCCATTACGATATTCAAGTCGTTCTTCGGCGGTTTCGGAGATCACACGATATTCATCCAAAGTCACCAAATCTTTCTTTAGATGAGTCTCCTGATCCGCAATATTTGGAGTGTTTGCGACTGATGGGGGCTGAAGGCGATCGATAGCTACGACCATGACTGCACCTTTGAGTTAATCTGTCATAATTATAAGCGATTAGTTAAGAGCGATCGCCCCAAACACCATAACTCAATACACTTCATCGTGAGTGCCAAGATCGATCAATAAAACTTTGGTATCAGATAAAAACTTAAACACTAATCTTTGTTCGTAGTTGATACTGATAGACCAATAGCCTGAAAGATTTCCAGCCAAACCATGAGTTTTCAGTGACGGATGAAATGGTTCATTTTTGAAAAGATCGAGTTTTTGTTGAAATCGATCAATGAGTTCGGGATGTTTTTTGCGCCACTTTTTTAAAATTCGTAAAAATGACTCGTTGATAATCAATTCAATCATCGTTGGCACTCAACATCATTAGCTCGGCAACTGTAACTGTTTGAGTATTGCCATTTTTATAGTTCTCTTCCGCCTCTCTAGCTCTGGCTAAAATTTGGTTGCGGCGGATCTCAATCGCTCTTTTGTTGAGAATTTCAGTAACAAAGAGTTGATCGTCAGGATCAAGAACTGAAATGGATTCTAGGATGCTTCCGACTGTTGCTGTTTGCATAGGATTGAATCAATTAATTGTTTGACTGCTCATTTTTTATCATACCAATTTATTTTATCTGTTTATAATGCTGACAATGCGATCGCAATTTAATTTTCTGGTTTGGTGACAACACGGCGATAGATTTCGGTAAGGGGGATTTCGATGTTGAGGTGAGGTAATGTGATTTTCTGTTCTAGCCGATCGCTTATTTGCAATTGCCAGATTTCACCATTCTCAGCCTTAGAATTGTTATTAGAATCAGATTTAGAATAATGCTCGATATATGGCTCTGATTGGCTAATGAGGAGATATTCTCTTAGGCTGGGAACAGAGCGATATTTACGGAACTTCTCACCGCGATCATATCTCTCTGTTGATGGGGACAAGACTTCCACGATCAAAATGGGATTGAGAATTTCGTCATTGCGCGTATCGTTAAATTCTGGTTCGCCATCAATCACCAACACATCGGCATAAGTACCACAATTAAACTCTGGTATCCAAATCCGCATATCGCCGTTGTATATACGCAGATCTGTATCTCTTAGCAAAAAACCTAAATAAATAATGAAGTTAACAGCGATCGCACTATGGTTTGCGGTTCCACCAGACATGACAAAAATTTCTCCATTACGATATTCAAGTCGTTCTTCGGCGGTTTCGGAGATCACACGATATTCATCCAAAGTCACCAAATCTTTCTTTAGATGAGTCTCCTGATCCGCAATATTTGGAGTGTTTGCGACTGATGGGGGCTGAAGGCGATCGATAGCTACGACCATGACTACACCTTTGAATTAATCTGTCATAATTATAAGCGATTAGTTAAGAGCGATCGCCCCAAGCACCATGACTCAAGAGCTAATATGGCTAATATGAGATAATTAGAACATGAAATTTGATGTTAAAACACCACTAGGCTTTACTGTCAGGACAACAGACGAATATTGGCAAAAACTTTTAGTCAAACATCCAGATCTTGTAGATTTGGAAGAATTGGTAGAAGCAGCTTTGCAACTGCCCGATGAAATCCGAGAGAGTAAGCGCGACTCTGATGTGTTTTTGTTTTATCTACAAAGACGAGAAAAACGCTGGGTAGTGGCAGTAGCCCGTAAGTTAAATGGAGATGGTTTTCTAATTACGGCATATCAAACTGATGCAATTAAGGAAGGAACGCAATTATGGCACAGATAAAAGTTTTTTATGAACCTAAAATGGAACTGCTAACGGTATTTTGGCAAGCTCCGCGTAAAAATCAAATTTGTTCTGAACTCGATAATGGAATTGTTCTAATTAAAGATGCTGATACTGATGAGGCGATCGGGATTGAGTTGCTTTCTTATCATCCTAATGACGATCGCTTTGATGGGGTGTCGGTGGAATTAGGTCAGGCAAATTTCGGCATTTCATGATTTCTACATACTTGATCTATCAGTTTATAATGCTGACAATGCGATCGCACCTCAAGCACCATAAGCACCATGACTCAAGAACCAGAAAAGCCAGATCCTGATAAGTTGTCAAACTCTAACCCTGAAAAAAAGATTTTGGGCATTGATGTTAGCGATGTTCCCAAATTTTTAAGCTGGTCATCGTTAGGTGGCACTGGTGGATTGTGTGTCAATTTCTTGATGCAGGGAGATTGGACAAAAGCGGCAATCTTTTTCCTTTTGTTTGTGATTACTGCGTGTTGGGGTTTGATTTGGGCTTTTCTTAAAGGTTTTTTAGATACGCTTAAAGATGGCTTGGAGGGCATGGGTAAAACAAGCGGTGAACAAGTTTTAGAAAATTTAGAACAGCAACGCAAGATTTCCGCAGAAAAATTTTTACAGAATGCTGCTAGAGAAACTGAGATAAAACAACTCACTGATTTTGAATCGAGATATTTGGAAGAGCAAAAAGATACTTGTCATCGTGATGAGGCGGATGGTGTTAGAGAAGAAGATCACCTTGATAACTATCCTGTATTGCAAGAAATATTTGTCTCTCTGCGCCTGATCGATAGTCCTAGAGAATTAGGTTTTAACCGATACGAAGAATTGGAAGGTGGTCAAATATCGGACATTTGGCAATTGTTAAGAAATAGCCAAGACAAGGAAAAACTTAAAAAGATCTCGATTCGGGCAAGGGGTGGCTATGGGAAAACCACGCTTTTGAAATATCTTGCCTATACCTACAGTAATCGTGCCTATGGAGACTACAAAGCGCCAAAGTTTATGCCCTTTTTGCTGTACTTATCCCGTTGTGTCAAACTCATAAATCAAGACGATTCGCTCGAATTAACTCAACTGTTAACCGATCATGCTCATAAATTATTAGAGAATCAAGAATGTACTGCTCCTGATGATTGGGCGAAAAATTTGCTTTTAGATGGGCAAGCATTGGTGATGTTGGATGGTTTTGATGAAATACCAAGTTCTGAGGAGCGCGTCAAAGTTAGTGCTTGGCTTAATCGGGAGATGCAAAAATATAGAAAATCGGTTTTCATCCTGACTTCGCGCCCAACAGCTTACAGATTAGATTATCCAAACAAGAAGCTATTCATGAATTATTGGATAAATGACTTTGATGATAAGCAGCGTCAAGAATTTCTGGAAAAATGGTACATCTACCAAGAGGGAAAAGCCGCTAAGGGGCTGGATCGAGGTATTCAGAAAAAGGCAAAAACGAGGGCTAAGTCATTACTCGATCAAATTGATGCGCGTCCAGAACTCAAGGCTCTCTCTGGCAATGCCCTGATGTTAAACATGATGGTGCGCTATCATCGTGACAAAAAGGGTAAAGATCTGCCACAGCGTAAGTTTGAGCTATATCGGGGCATTTTAGAATTGCAGTTAGACCGCAGACCGACTGAGAAAGGGATCGAACTATTACTCAATTCTGCGATTGAGCGTCAACAGGTGTTGCAAGTTGTGGCGCTGGAGATGATGCAACAGGTGACAAGTGCTACAAAAAATGATGATGAAGGTTTTAAACAAATCTCTCACGAGCATTTAATCGAATCAATTGAACAAGCATTGACAAACAAGGGTTGGACGATTAAAGCCGATGAGTTTTTAAAGCAGATGGTTGATGTAAGCGAACTCTTAGTCAAGCGCGATGAAAATTATGAGTTCTCTCATCTTAGCTTTCAATCTTTTCTGGCGGCTTGGGAACTTTATGATTTAAAAGCAGAAGGAGAGAAGTTGATTTATGCTAAGTCAAGTTTAGATAAGTGGAAAGAGATCGATGCTTGGAAAGACACATTTGTTTTTTATGCCAACTTGGTCAATCCCAATCAATTAATTCAAAAGCTAGTTGACCTTGATCAAGATGACTTAGCTGATTTTATCTATCGCCAACTTGACAGGGATGATATTGCCGCGCCGATTAGGAAGTTAGTCACAAATAATCTCTACCAACAATTAGAGGAGTATCTCGAAAATCAGCAATGGTATGAAGCAGATCAGGAAACTTGGAAGTTGATGCTCAAGGTGACGAATCGCGAGGAAGAGGGATATTTAGAGTTAGATAATATTATAAATTTTCCTTGCGAGGATTTATTAACGCTAGATCGCCTGTGGGTGGAATATAGCAAGAAACATGGATTTGAGTTTGGCTTTAGCGTTCAGAAGCAAATTTATGTCGATTGTGGTGGTATCCTAGATTTTAGCTTTCCGAGTTCTGAGACTTGGGCAAAATTTTGCGATCGCACTGCATGGACAAACGATGGAAAAGGGGTGGACTATACCGACCAATTTTTTGAGAATAATTTTATGTGTGTGAAGGGTCACCTCCCATCTACGTATAATTTTAATCTTATGTATGGGGGGAGTCTTAGAGTATGGTATCTTTTCTCGCATCAAGACTTGTGAAGTGTAGTAGATAAAGATTACAGTCCAATATTAAGCTTTTGTTACAATCCCATTTCTACACATAATCAGCCTTCCAGCGCTTTTGTTACTTTTCACCAAGAGATTTTCATGTAGGGGCAGAGCATTACCGCCACAATCTATAAATTTTCAGATCCACCCAATACGGTAATGCTCTGCCCCAAACCTCGCACATTCACCGACAATCCCAAACTGCCCCAAACCTCGCACCATTCACCAATAATCCCAAAACCGCAGTCATAAATTATCGGTAACAGCGCAAAGGGTAGAGCATTTGCGTATCGAGATTGTAGAAGGGAGTGAAATTTATGCTGATTTATTAATGCTCGGCATTTTGTAACTCCAAGCTTGTTCATGCATCAGCGATCGCGCTAACACATGACGATACAACTCACTCAGTTGAATCGATACACCAGCCCAACTAAAGCGCTGATTTACATTTGCAGAAGCTTGCTTTCTCATTTTCCTAACCCACAAATCATCAAAAAGAATGCGATCAATCCCATTCGCAAAAGCCTCAATATCTTTAGGCTCCACCAACAGCCCAGTTTCTTCGGGAATAATCGTAAATTTCAAACCACCAACATTAGATGCAACCACAGGCACACCACAAGCCATCGCCTCGATCGCCACTAATCCAAAGGGTTCATAATGACTAGGGATCACGCAAACATCCGCAGATGCATAGTACAAAGGGAGGAGATCATGTCCAACTCTACCTGCAAAAATCGTGAACTCGCGCATATTTAATTCATCGATAATATGCTCAATGCGATTACGCTCATCGCCATCAGGCATATTTGCGGAACTACCGCCGACAATAAGTAGTTTCAGATTTTTTAAACCCTGTTGATTTAATAAAGCAAACGCTCTCACCAATGTTTCCAGCCCCTTGCGTTCATCAAATCTGCCAACATAGAGAATCACTTTTTCACGGCTATCCAATTTCAATTTAGCGCGAGCATGAGCCTTCGATGTTAATCGGAAGTTGTCAGTATCAGTACCACAGGGAATTACTTCAATCTGACCGCGATTAGAAACAAGCGATCGCAAAGTTTCCTGCTCCTGTGGACTAGTGGCTACCACACAATTAGCTCGTTCCAGAATCTCCCGTTCAATCCTGAGACGAGTATTCGCAACTTGAGGAATCTCTGCTAGGGATTGGTATTTGACCGCACCTAAAGAATGATAAGTATGCACCAGTTGAATGCCACTCGTCTTTTGTAATTCTAGCCCAGCCCAAGCGGAAAGCCAATAATTAGTATGAATTAATGGATAATTAAATCCCTGAGTCCTTTGAAAATCCTGAAATGAATTGACGAATTCAGGCATATGTTCAAACAATCTATCTCTAGGAATATATGTTTCCGTTCCAGCATTGAGCCGAATCGTTCGGCAATAAGGGGAGTGCTGGACAATTACAGGATCTTCGGCACGGACTTTGCGGGTAAACATATCCACCTGCCAACCCAGTGCGGCAAGAGTTTCACCAACATGACGTACATACACATTTTGTCCACCTGCTTCTTCTAAGCCAATTTCTGCGGCTGGATCAGCATGATCGGAAATGAGCGAGATCGCTTGTCTATTTAAGCTCAACATGATGTTTATCTCCTTACCAAGTTTTGTTGTCCATTCCGAGAATAAGCCGCCCCTAAAACCTTGCGATATACCGCTTCATAACCATCCGCCATCCGCTTTGCTGTGAAGTTAATCAGGACATGATCTCGACAAGTACGGCGATCTAGTAAGGCGGCTTTAGCGATCGCATCGATACATTCATCAACGGTATGGCAGAGAAATCCACTCACTCCATTAGCAATTACTTCGGGTGCGGAACCTAAACTCATGGCAATTACAGGTGTTCCCGTAACCATCGACTCAATCATCACCAGTCCAAATGGTTCTTGCCATGTAATCGGAAACAGGGTTGCTACGGCTCCACCCATGAGAACACTTTTTTGGTTGTGATTTGCCTCACCGATAAATTCAATTTGCTGATTATCGATATGGGGGCGAATCTGAGTCTCGAAATATTCAAAATCAATCGGGTCAATTTTTCCTGCCATCTTCAAGTGCCATCCCGAACGTTGGGCAATGGCGATCGCTAAATGCGCTCCCTTTTCAGGCGACATTCTCCCTAAAAAAGCCAGATACGGTGGTTGTTCTGGCTGAGGATAGAATTCATAAGTATGGGGATCGATACCGTTATATACAGTGGAAACATAGTTTAAGCCCAATTCAGTATTTCTCTGTGAATCAGAAATACTGATAAATGGCTGGTTATGAACATGAGCAAATAATTTCTTATTGTCGGGCGTAAATATCCCATGCAAAGTATGCACTATCGGCGTTTTGACTAGATGCACATAGGGTAGCGCCACACAACCGACATGGGAATGAATAATATCAAAGCGATCGCCTTGTTCACTGACGCGAATCATATTCAGCATGTCATAGATATGGGGATCTTTGACCGTAGTATCTAGGCGTAAAGCCCGATGGTGGACTGATTCCAACTTGGCTTGAGTCGTAGAATCACCTGATGCAAACAATGTGACTTCATGACCGCGATCGACCAATTCTTCTGTAAGTAAACTGACTACAAGTTCAGTACCGCCATAGGCGGGGGGAGGAACCTGTTCCCATAGGGGAGCAACTTGAGCTATTCTCATAATGGATTTCCTTTCGATAACTTCTATCGCAGACGATAGTTAAGACTGCAAAAATGAGTTTTATTAACTGAGTTTGATTAATGAGTTTTGTGCTTGATAAGGAAACTCTAACTGAGCAATGATTGAGATAATGTATATCCAAATTTTGCAAATGATTGATTTGTATATAAATGTATTAAAACTTTATGGAAAAGGACTTGAAACCGCTATTCAAACGGAGGGGCAATTCATGAATTGCCCCTCCGTTACCTTATTTTGAGTAAGTCCTAATTTAACTACATCTAGTAGAATCCATAGTAGGCGATCGCCTCTAAAATCCCTTGAGCATAATTCCCCTCAGCAAAATATATACTATTCTGTCCCCGTAATTTTTCTAGCTCAGGACTATAATTCCCGACTACTACAGCCTTAGCTTTTCCCCCAAGCATCTGTTCATCATTTCCCGAATCGCCTGCTACTAAGATTTGTTCCATCGAAAAATTCCATTTATCCGCGTAATAATTTACAGCATCACCTTTTGAGGCTCGACTAGGTAATACGTCTAAAAACTCTTGATGGGAATAAATTACCTGAACATCAAGCTGACGCTCTAGCAAATGCTTTTGAATCTCAGCAAGTGAAGGCACTTGAGCGGGATCAACTAGATAACTAATTTTATGTAAACGTTGTCCTTCTATTGATTGCAGTTCAATACCTGACAACTCAGCGATCGCCTTTCGCACTAGTTCTGGCTGCCACTGATAGTTAATATATTCGCACCATTCCATATCTTCGATTAAATCTATCCCATAGTGAATTTCACTTCCCACAGAAGTAATCCATAGATCAGGCGGTGGTACTTCCCATTCTTCTAGAATTTCTTTAGCGCTTTCAATAGAGCGTCCTGTGGCGACACCGAAGCTAATTTTAGATGAATTCAAGTAATTCACTAATTCCTTTAGAGCTATGCGATCGCCGATCAAAGTGTTATCTATATCTGATATTAATAAGCAATTACCTAAGCGATCGCTACCTACAAACTTATTTGTTTGCACGGTCATCATTATTTTATCCCCAAGGATTTGCTGCTTGATCATTAATGCTGACCCAATAGCGCTGACCTGATATCTGCAAGGTTCCTATTGCCGAAGCATCTGCCCAAAAATCCCAACCTGCATTTCTGCCTCCATCATGAAACTCCGCCATCCTAAAACCTTCTTCGCCCAAAGCTTTTAGTCCATGTAATCGACATTGAAGATCAGCGATCGCTTGAGAAGTTAACGAATTACCTTGCACATCAGGAACCACAATTACCTTCCCTCCCGACCAAGCACCTCTCATTGCCCCGCCATTGTCTCCATTTGCACCATAGAGTCCTGCGGGAGTGGGTAATCCCATTTTTTTGATGGCAAGTAATGGAAGAAAGGCACTAGTATCTGTATCCCCATGATAAGGATTAGTAGAAGCATCCGACCCAAATAAAGCATAGATTTTGCCATTGAGCATGACCATGTTTAATACCGTCCAAGTCATGGCTCTGCGTTGAGTTTTAGGAGCAGTTACTTCACCTACGGGGGGTGGGACTGGTGTAGAAGCAAACAGAGGGCGAGGCTCATCAGCTACAGAAACGAGACGGAGATTGATAGTCACAAACTCCTGCGGTGAATAGTCAAGGTCGGCAACTGTTGTAAATCCTTGACTGCTATGCCCCGATAAACCAGTTCCTCCAGCCATCATACCCGCACGAGACTGCTGAGGCGCAAGAGGCTGCTGAGATTGAGATTCAGGCGCAACAAACTGCTGAGATTGAGATTCAGGCGCAAGAGGCTGCTGAGATGGAGCGTTTACGTTTACAGATATCTTTTCTCGCTCTGGCTTGAATAAAACGCGGATTAACCCATTGCTGTTGTTTCTGCTGATACCCGATTGGATTGCTTCTGAAGTCCCAACTTGATAAAAGGTGAATCGACCGTGATCATGGACAGGACGCTCAATCCGCACCGTGATAAAAGGATTTACTCTCCAAATACCGACTTGTTGATCATCAATGTAAACCTCAGCGTCACAGCGTCGATTAGACTCGTTCTGGAGCAGGATTGTATATTGTGTGCCATGCTTCATCTGAACGTAGCCATCAGATGTTTCTTTGCCTTCGGCAATAATGACTGAAAATCTGTTAAGTTTCATATTTCTCCGCTATGAGCGTAAATATCTGGGCATAATTACAAAACAAAATCGAAGGCTGTAAGATATGCAGAGACAGCGCTGTGGTTTTTAGAATTTTATAAGTAGGTAGGCATAATTAATGGTTAGATAGTGGAACAGGCTTCTAGCCTGTTGACGGGCAAGAAGTCCGTTCCACGTTTTATATTTAATTGCAACCAACTACTTATGTAATTGCATTTAGACATTTATTTTAATATGCTCTAAGTAATATCTCGATGAATATATGCAAAAACTATTTAAATTTCAGTTTAAAAGCATTACTCACCGCTTAATTTTTAGCTGTGTGGCTTCAGCGATCGCTATTTATGGTATTTCCTATTGGCATGGTCGTTATTTAATTCAAAAAAATATTCGGTCTTTCATAATCGATCTGTCGCAGTCGCGGATTGATAGTGCCGCTCACCAGATTGAAGAGAATTTGATAAGAGTCGAAAGGGATCTGTCGTCACTCCACCAAAATATTCAAGACTCAACCCAAAATATTAATCTACTTCAAACTGATCTGTTACCTCAGTTAAAAATTTTCTTTGAACAACAACCACATCTAGAAGCGATCGCTCTAGTTAATCTTCCTAATGATAAGTCTGATAGCTCAAATCGAAGTTGGCAATACGATCGCCAAGGTGAATTTAAGAACATAATTAGTAACGAATCTCAAGTTTGGTTAAATCGCTGTCAAAGCGATCGCACGGGGCTAATTAATCAAACTTCTAATCAAGCATTCTGGACAGAACCGTATTTCTTAAATAATTCCGAAAAACCTAGGATTACCTATTGTGTTCCGTTAAACAATAAGTCTAAGGTTACTGCGAGTAGGGCGATCGCTATTGAAATGAATTTAGATTGGTTGCCTGACTTTATGAAACAGAAATTAGCTAATACCGACGAAATACGTTACCTAGAACTTGGCGATCTATTTGTGGCGATACCATCGAATAAACCAGAGCAACAGTGGTTAGTTAAACCAAATAACCCACGGCAGATTCAGTCTTGGTTGTCTCAGAAAATGTTACTCCCACAAAACAACAATACAGACAAAAAATCAGGTAATATCTCCTCAATTCGACAACCAATTAATTCTCTCACTGACTCTCAAGGCAGTCTGATCACTCAAACCGTAAATTCGACAGGATGGATTGTCGGGATTGGGTTTCCTGAAAGTAAATTTGAGCAAGCTTCGCAACAGTATCTCTGGTTGATGATATTATCCATGTCTAGAGATATCGGCTTGGTATGCGTGGTGATTGCGGTTATCTTGCAGGTCACAACTCGCTCATTACGAGATTTGAATACCAGTACAGAAGAAATGGCGAAAGGTAATCTTGATGCGATTTTGCCAGATGTTAAATCTGAGGATGAAGTGGGAAGATTAACGAGATCTTTTCAGTTAATGCAAGATTCTCTTCAACTTTACATCCATAATTTACAAGAAACTACGGCTGCAAAGCAGAAATTGGAAAGCGAACTTTCCATTGCCGCTCAAATTCAGCGAGCGATGCTACCGAAAATTAATGTAAGCCCTGATTCTCTATATCAAATTTCAGCATTATTAAAACCTGCAAGAATTGTAGGCGGTGATTTTTATGACTTTTTTGTAATGGGAAGCGATCGCCTATGCTTAATCATTGGCGATGTTGCAGGTAAAGGTTTTCCATCGGCGTTACAAATGGCGCGAACGATCACCTTAATCCGCACGCTTACCAAGGCAAGTAGCACGCCCAGTGAAATTTTGAATTCCGTCAATCAAGAACTATGTATAGAGAATGACGAATGTCAATTTGTCACAGTTTTTTGTGGAATACTTGAGTTAGCTAGTGGGGAATTTACCTATGCTAGTGGTGGGCATGATGCACCGATTTTGGTGCGCGATCGCCATGTTCAATATTTAGAGTTAGAAACAATGCCTCCATTAGGTCTATACGAAGATACAGTATTTGAACATCATAAATGCATTCTTTTGGCTAACGATTTAATCTTATCTTTTACAGATGGAATTACCGAAGCGATGAATTCGGATGGTGATTTCTTCTCAGATATTAGGTTAATTGAAACGATGGCAGCCTATCCGCCCACTAGTTCAGCGAGAGCAGTTCGCACGATTCAACATTTTTGTCAGCAGTTTGTTGGAGATGCGCCCCAATCTGATGATATGACTTTACTCGCGATGCAATATTTACCTGCAAGTCCTTTTTTACAATCCCCAAATATTATGGAATGGAATCTAACTCTTAACAGTCAGTTAACTGAATTGGAAAATGTTAAACAAGCTTTAAATAAGATCTTGGATGAGGCGGGGCTAACTGCGGTGGTAATAGAAGATGCTCAGTTGATTGCGGAGGAGATTTTAGTCAATATAATTCAATATGGATACGAAAATCGCAATGATGGTCATATTGATTTACGACTGGAAATCAATGAAAAAAACTTGATCATGACTTTTAAGGATGGTGGTAAGCCTTTTAATCCCTTAGTAGAAGTTGTCACGCCAGATCGCGATCGCGATGATGATGAGCGATCGCTGGGAGGTTTTGGATTTTTCTTAGTGCAGGAACTGTCTGAGCGAGTTGATTATACTTATCATGATGGTAAAAATATCTTGACTGTCAGCCAATTAATTTCCAAATGATCACTGATGTTATGTGGAATCCTCATCCCCCAATCCCTTCTCCCGCAGGAGAAACTACGGTGTACATACAAGCCATAAAACCCAGTCAAGTTAACAATTAATCGCCCCCTAGCCCCCAATTCTGGGGGAACAAGAAAATAAAACTCTTTCAAAGTCCCCCAGAATTGGGGGATTTAGGGGGCTTAGATAAATGGAAACGTAGACAGTTAGACTTGTGTGTACACCGTAGCTTGTAAAGGGGGGAGAATTCATTCATCCATTTTCTTCTTCCCCCTTTTTAAGGGGGATTGAGGGGGATCATTAGCAAGTAACGATATAGCCGATAATTTGTGTGTAGAGGGTAGCCTGTGAAAGAATTTTCTTGTTCCCCCAGAATTGGGGGCTAGGGGGCAGATAATTCTATCCTTTTTTAGACTTTTTATTGCGAAGGAAGGTTTTTAATAGTCTCTTACCGCCAAAGCCAAGCCCCAATGCGGCTAAACCCAATGAAGGATCGAAATCAAAGGGAACTGCCGTAGCAGTCGTTCCACCAAAAGCGGCTTCCGAAAACCCAACTGCCCCTCCCGTGCCGTTAGTGTCCAGTCTCATTTGAACATATTGGGTGGTGGCGGTGCTGGCAAAGTTAAAGCGTTGAAGAGGAGAATCAAAGTTTGCACCTGCAACGGCACTAAAATTACCGATAAGGGTTCCTACACTAGCGGTGCTGGTATCCGTATCGGTAAATAGGGTAAAATTACGCACTCCCGAACCCCCGCTAATATTCCAGAGGGCGAAAGCGTTTAGGTTATAGGATGCTCCTAAATCAAAGGTCACATAACCTCCTAGTCCTGGTGATGAAGATGTAAACCAAGATTGACCAATGATAGCCTTACAGCCTGCTGAATAAGTGGCAAAATCAGTGACTCCACTCGTGTAACCTGTCGATAATCCACTCTGATTCGTAAGATTAGCGATCGCACCCGACGAAGTTGTTAAGGTAGTACTCGCAGTTGAACCGATAATGTTTATCCCTTGAGCATTGGGTGCAAGGGTAAATAGTGCAGCAGGAATCGAAAGAGCGATAAGTCCTAAACCCGCAAAGCTGAATTTTTTATGGGAGGGGGGGGTGGAAATACTTAGGTGTTGCATACTCGTATACTTGATTGTTGGATTAGTAGCGATCAGCCTGATATTAAATCGTAGTGACTACTCAGGTTTGAGAGCAGGTAAAATGGGATTATCTAGAAAGATTAAT
>JBAXTW010000007.1:0-68161 GCA_037129985.1 Pseudanabaena sp. ELA645
GCAGCAGATCCGAAGATTGATTGCTAATTTTGAGGTTGTCTGGGCGACAGCCGAAACTTGTAATCAAGCGTTAGAAGTATTTGCAGAGTATAAACTCAGTCATAGCCTTGGTTTGATTGATGCCCTGATTGGTCAAACAGCTATTTCTTTGGGTGTACCGTTGCGTTGCATACGTTTAATGTCAAACACTATGCAGTTATTCCCAATCTCACAACTGTACAACCATACAAAAGGCTATAGCAATTTGAGGTTTAAATAGGTTTTTACCGCAAATCTACTTTGTAAACCTCAATCCGACTGCTGGCAAATGCGTGGTTTGGGTGGTGATGCTGCATCTGGTTTATTTCATTAGCAAATTGTGCTAATTTAATTTTCAGTCAAGTTAGGTGGCACACCGAGATATGTTATGACTGACGTATTCATTTCGTATTCGCGCAAAGACAAGGAATTTGTCAGTACTTTATATGCGGCGTTTGAGCGTAGCCAAAAAAATATTTGGGTAGATTGGAATAATATTCCGCTTACTTCTGATTGGTGGGCGGAGATTGAGAAGGGGATTGAGTCGGCTGATACTTTTGTGTTTGTGATCAGTCCCGATTCCATTGCTTCGGAGGTATGTACGAAGGAAATCGATCATGCGGTATTGCATAATAAGCGGCTGTTTCCGATTGTGCGGCGCGATGCGACTAATTTTCAGGTTGGTAATAATGCCCATAAGAAGATCCAGCAGCATAATTGGTTGATGTTTCGGGAGCAGGATGATTTTGAGAAGTCATTTAAGCTGTTGACGGAGACGATTTCGCTGGATTTGGAGCATTTACATAGTCATACGCGGTTGTTGGTGAGGGCGATCGAGTGGGCTAAGGGGCGATCGGATAGTTTGTTGTTACGCGGCGATGATCTGGCGAATGCAGAACTGTGGTTAGGGAAAAGTGAGGGTAAAGATCCGCAGCCAACGGAGCTTCAGGAAACTTATATTAAAAATAGTCGTGATGCGGAGGATGCAAGCGATCGCGCGGCGGCGATCCTACGAGAGGCGGTAGAAAAGGCGGCGGTACGAACTAAGATTGGCTCAGCGATTTTGGCGGGGACGATTTTGTTGGCTGTGGTTGCGGGTGTGTCGGCGACTAAGTTTGTGAATGAGGCTAATGTTAAGGTTGATAAAACCGAGAAGGAGGCTAAGGATAAGTTGAAAAATGCGGATCTGGCTGTGGTAACTGCACAGAAAAAGGCTGATGACATTCAGAAAGTTTCTGCGAAGGATGCTATGGATGCGGCGCAAAAGGTGAGGGGGGCGAATGAGAAGAAGAAAGAGGCGGATCTGAAGGTTGAGGAGGCGCAAAAGAACTTAGAGTCGGCGAAGGCGGAGGCGGAGAAGGTATCGCAAGAGTCGGCGGAGAAGGTGGCGGCGGCGCAGTCGAAAATTGTGGATGTGGAGGGAAAGATGAAGGATGCTGTACAAAAAAAGGAAGAGGCAGATCGGAATATTAAGGAATCTATGAATAATTTGGTCAATCTACAAAAGGAATCACAGAAAAAAGAGGAGGAGGCAAAAGCGCGAATTGCAGAGATAGATAGAACTATAAAAGAACAAATAAAAGCTAAATTACGGTATTACATAGAACGACGTGTAATCCCACCACTTAAAGATGAGCAAATAGAAAGGATAGCCAATGGAGAATCATGTGGCACACATTATGAAGGCAGAGATGATTTGGGTAATACTCATCCAGGTGATGGTCTACGATTTATAGGTCGAGGATACATGCACGTTGTTGGAAGGCATAATTATGCTGCACTGAGCAAATATGTTGGTATAGATCTAATCGTGAATCCTGAGAAAGCATCAGAACCTGAAATTGCAGCATTGAGTTTAATATGGTGGATGGAAAACAATGAAATGCAAAAATTGTTCGGCGTAAATAACCCTGACCTTGATGCAGCAAGATTTAAGGCTAATGGTGGTTACAACGGATTAGAGGATGTAAATAATAGATATCAAATCTATCTAAAATTTTTAAGCTCAGAAAATTTAGATTTAAATATTTTGTCAATTCTAGAGGTTTCAGATCCTGAATGGATCAAGGTTCATATCCCAGCCATCTTGAAAGTAATGAAAGAGAAAAATATCACAGACACACAATACAAAGCATATATATTAGCAACGGCAGACCACGAAGCTGGAGGAGGAAAATATATAACTGAATACTGCGAATTATAGTGCTGCAACTGAGTCGGAGGTAGAGTTTAATCTCGAACTCTTTGCTAAAAAGTGGGATAAGCAATATCCATCGATCTCTAAATCTTGGCGCAGTCATTGGGCGAAAATTATCCCTTTCTTTGCTTTCCCCACTGAAATTGATACAAAACCGTCAAATTGTGGAATTTGGAAGGGAAAGAAATCCAAACCTTGAAAGGGCATAGCTCTAATGTCTGGAGCGTTGCCTTTAGTCCCGATGGCAAGACGATCGCCTCTGGCAATGACGACAACACCGTCATATTGTGGAACTTAAATCTTGATGACCTGTTAGCGAAGGGTTGCGCTTGGCTCCACGACTATCTCGTTAATAACTCCAATGCGACTGATGAAGAGAGACAAGCTTGTCAAGTAAAAAGGAAAAAATTGAGTTGAGTTTTATCTTTTTCCTTCAAAGACTTCGCGATCGCTATTACCCGCGATCGGCAAATTGACGACCTAGATTAGAGATGCGATCGCACCTTCAGCATCATTAGCGATCGCGAAATTACTCATGTTAAGGCGATCGCATTGCAAATCAGAGAATAGGCGATCGAGCAATTGACAGTAATTTATAGCTACAGCCTTTTTAGGCAATATGGGACACAGTATAATAAGCTACGCAACCGTTATAGGTTAAAACTGTATTCCTTGATAGTTAAACAGGCTGTAGCAAGATAATCAAAAGGTTTAACGGTAATCATGATCTATAGGTTTTAGTTTAGGCTATCTTGAGTATAATTTCAAAACGCAAAAAACAAAATTTAGAAACATGAAAACGATCGCTATTCAAATAGATGAAGACATTGCCCAAGCATTTCAATCTTCGCAGCCAGCGCAACAACAACAGGTTCAAGCATTGATTAATCAATGGATGAGACAAGCATTAAACATTAGTAAGCTGCAAAATACAATGGATAGACTTAGCGATGAAGCTGTAGCTAATGGATTAACTCCAGAGATTTTACAGGCAATTATCAATGAGTAAAATCAAGATAGTCCTTGACTCTAACGTAATTTTAAGCGCTGCTCTCTTTAAACAATCCACTCCAAGACAAGCCCTTGACAAAGCGGCTGTTAGTGGACAAATTCTAATGTCTAGTGAAATTCTTGGAGAACTTCAAGATATTTTTAATCGTCCTAAGTTCGATAAATATTCATCAAAACAAGTGCGTAATGAATTTCTCAATGATTTTTTGACAGTTGTAGAAAATGTGGAAATCGTTCAGAAAATTACAATTTGTCGCGATCGCAAAGATGATAAATTTTTAGAACTAGCTGTTAATGGTAAAGCTGACTACATCATCACTGGCGATCAAGATTTGCTCGTACTAAATCCGTTTCAAGATATTGCAATTATTTCTGTATCAGATTATTTAAGCTTGTAGTGAATAAGCGATCGCACCTTTAGCATTATTCGCGATCGCACTTAACGAAAAAATTAAGCTATGATCTAGCTGATAGTTATATCAAGGGAGAATAATCAATGACAACAATTACTAAAGAATCTCTCAAACAAGAGTTAGAATACTTCA
This sequence comes from Pseudanabaena sp. ELA645, assembly GCA_037129985.1. Taxonomy (GTDB): domain Bacteria; phylum Cyanobacteriota; class Cyanobacteriia; order Pseudanabaenales; family Pseudanabaenaceae; genus Pseudanabaena. Next base: position 3,772 of record JBAXTW010000007.1, read on the forward strand.
ATGATGAACAACTAAAACAAATTGCAGATTTTATTGCATTTATCAAATTTCAGACTAAATTTACACGCCTGAAAACCGATGTTAGCCAATTTGCTGACCTCTACCAAGAATTTGCACAAGAAGATCGAGAACTCGCCGAAGCAGGGATTTCTGAATATGCCGAACTCTTGAATAGTGAGGACAAAAAATGAAAGTAGAACGTGGTGAAATATGGTTTGCCAATCTCGATCCCACCAAAGGCTCAGAACAAGCTGGCACTCGTCCGATAATTATCTTTCAAGAAAATACAATCTCTAAATTCACCAGCACGATCATCACAATTCCCCTCACAACTAATTTACGCCGTGCAGCTTTACCAAGCTGTTTACTGATTTCTAACGGTCAAGGCGGATTAAATCAAGACTCAGTTGCATTATGTCATCAACTTCGAGTACTTGACAAAACTCGTTTGATTAAAAGATTAGGACAGCTAGACACTGTGGCGATCGCAGAATTAGAAAGAATTGTCCTATTTACCCTTGGATATCAAATGTCGTGACAATCCAAAGGTTTCTGTGCAATGGCGATCGCCCACACATCGCAAAAATCTTTAAACATGAAGAAGAGAATTATGTTTGCGACTCGAACGCACCTTCAGCATCATTAGTGATCGCGAAATTAATCATGTTAAGGCGATCGCTTAAAATATCTCTAGACTATAAACAAGCATTTATGCCAAAAAAGATTCGAGAATTAAAAAGTATGTTACTGAAGGCAGGATTTACCTATCGTCCTGCTAAAGGTAGTCATACAGTTTGGATACATGAATTGCTACCAGAGTTACCACTGACGATCGCAGGTAAAGATGGCGATGATGCCAAACTGTATCTTGAAAAAGAAGTTAAACAAAGATTGAAAAAATTAGAGGACTTAAAGTAATGCCACACTACAGCATGATTATTATTTGGTCAGAAGAAGATAACTGCTATCTCGTTCACCTACCAGATTTCCCATTTCAGCAATTTCATACGCACGGCGATACTTATGAAGAAGCAGCCAAGCACGGACAAGAAGTAATTGACAGCTATCTTGAGATTTATCGCGAACAACGAAAGCCTCTGCCACAGCCGAAAAACTCTATGCAACTCTTACAAGTAGCATAGAGAGCAATTATGTTTGCGTTCCGATCGCACCTTTAGCATCATTAGCGATCGCACTTAACGAAAAAATTAAGCTATGATCTAGCTGATAGTTATATCAAGGAGTATAAACATGGATGCAATGACAACCCAGCAAGCGAGTCATGACTTAGATAGACTCATCGATCGCGTGATTGCCAATGTACAGCCAACCATTCTTTGTAACGATAAAGGCAACAAGGCTATTTTGATTTCACTAGACGAATTTTCGGCATGGCAAGAAACTTTATATTTACTATCCAATCCTTTTAATGCAAAACATCTACTCAACTCAATTCAATCCGCAAAAGCAGGTAAAATTATTGAGAGAGATTTAATCGAAGAATGAAACTTACATTTACAGAAGCTGGTTGGGATGATTATCTGTGGTTTCAAGATACTGACAAAAAACTTCTAAAAAGAATCAATCTTCTAATTAAAGATACTCTACGGAATCCCTTTGAAGGAATTGGAAAACCAGAACCATTGAAAGCCAATCTATCAGGTTATTGGTCGCGACGAATTAACACTGAGCATCGATTAGTTTATGAAGTGCTAGAGGATAGCGTTTTAGTTTTTTCCTGTCGATTTCACTATCAAGATTAGCGAGAATCTGCTTAGATGAGGGCGATCTATAGAACCAAGTAACATTATTTCTTAGAATTAATATCGGGAGAATACAAAAATGCCAAGCCTAACATTAAGCAACGAGCAAGTTGTAGAACTTGTTAAACAACTACCACAAGAGCAAAAAATAGAGATCTTTAGATTCCTATTGCTATCTCAATGGCAGCAATGGCAAGATTTATCTAGCTATGGCTCGGATAAAGTCAAACTTGCGGCAAAAGATAGAGGCTATGACTGGGAAAAGATGTCAGAAGAAGAAAGAGAAGAATTTATTGATTTAGTAGTCCATGAAAAATAGTGAAATACATCGTTGTTTTTGACACAAACATTTTGATTTCTGCATTGTTTTCAGAAACTGGCAGCCCATTTCGAGCCTTAGCTCTAGCTAAAATCGGACAAATAGAATCTCTTACCTACCAAGAAATCATGGACGAATTTTTAGAAAAGCTATTGCTAAAATTTAAGTTCTCTGAAGACAAAGCTCAGTCTGCTATAGATGAGATTTTGAGCTTTTCTCGTATCGTCGAGATTTCTGGAACTCTCAAAGCAGTACCCAACGATCCAGATGATGACATGGTTATCGAATGCGCTGTAGTCGGTAACGCAAGCCATATATAGTCACAGGAGATAACATCTTTTATCGCTTGTCAAATATCAAGACATTGCGATCGCCAAAGCTACCGATTTTGTTAATTTATTCTCTTAAGTAGCGATCTCATTACAAATCAGAGAATAGGTGATCGGTTAGAGAATAGGCGATCACTTAAACATAACTTACAAATCACTCTCGCTCAATCCCGCATCTTTCAGGATGCTCTTGAGAGTCCCAATTGGAAGATCGCGGTTCCCATGAACTGGAATAGAAAGAATTACTTCATAGCCTTGCTTTATGTATATGTGATGGCTACCTGTAACCCTCTTCAGTTCCCATCCTCTACGCTCAACAACCTTACAAAGAGCTTTTCCTGAGACTGATTTCATAGAGATAGCTCAACAAGTTGTTTATCTGTTTCTAAAGTTTGATTTTCGCTAGCAACCTCTAACCATGCCTGCACAGCATCTTGCAACATTTCCAATAGATGTTCGTAGCTGTCTCCCCAAGTATGACAACCTTTCAAAGCGGGGACAGAACCACACCAAACACCATCCTCTTGCCAGATAAAAGCTTTAATTTGCATGAATTTACGATTATTTTAGTTTGATTACTATATTTTATAGTACGAATTAGAGATGCGATCGCGATCTGGCTCACGTCAGAGCGATCTATGGATTTTGGTAGACGGATTTTGGTAAACTAAGATAACCTGAATATTTCTTAACACCCTTTTCCCTATAAATCTCCAATGCGTATCTCCTTGAATTGGCTTCGCGAACTCGTTGACTGCGATCTCTCGCCTCAAGAGCTTGAAGAAAAACTAACGATGGCAGGCTTTGAAGTCGAGTCGATTGAAGACCGCAGAACATGGGCGGAGGGAGTCGTGGTTGGTCATATCCTCACCGCCGATCGCCATCCCAATGCCGACAAATTACAGGTATGTAAAGTTGATATTGGCGCACCTGAACCATTGCAAATCGTCTGTGGCGCAGCCAATGCTAGACAGGGTTTATTTGTACCCGTCGCCACGATTGGCACTTATTTACCCACGGTTGATTTGAAATTGCGCCCGACAAAATTGCGGGGTGAGCGCTCTGAGGGGATGATCTGCTCCCTCGCCGAGATTGGCTTAGCCAAAGAATCAAGCGGTATCCATGAATTTCCTGAAGGCGTGACTGTTGGTAGCGATGTGCGTCCGCTATTAGGTTTAGATGACGCGATCCTTGATGTAACTTCGACCGCCAATCGTGCTGATGCCCTGAGCATGGTGGGGATCGCCCGTGAAGTCGCGGCGCTACTTGGTAAAGAGGTGCGTTTACCGTTAGCAACCACAGATTTTCAGCCCAAATCCGCGCATTGGGTCGCGGTAGAAGATGCGAAATCCTGCCCCGCCTACATTGGGACATTGATTAAAGGCGTTAAGGTCGATGCTTCTCCTGAATGGCTGAAGCGGCGTGTGGAAGCGGCGGGAATGCGATCGATTAATAATATTGTTGACATCACCAATTACATTTTGTTGGAATGGGGACAGCCTCTCCATGCCTTTGATGCCGACACATTGCAAGATGGGTTTAACATCAAAGTCCGATTTGCCGAGCCTAATGAAAAAATCAAAACCCTTGATGATGTGGAGCGAAGTCTCACTAGCCATAACTTTTTGATTACTTCAGGAGACAAGCCGATCGCGATCGCTGGGGTGATGGGTGGCGCGGAAACTGAAGTTTCTGAGAAAACTGTAAATATTGTTTTAGAAGCAGCCCTATTCACACAGGTGACAACAAGGCGATCGGCTCGCGCTCAGGGTTTACGCACTGAGGCTTCGGCAAGATATGAGCGCGGTGTCAATCAGGCGGCGATCGAATCGGCTTCAACAAAGGCGATCCAACTGATTGTCGAACTGGCGGGCGGCGAAGTTGTGGAACAAAGCGTTGCTGATAGTCGCTCTAAGGAAGTGCGGGTGATTGACCTCCGCTTAACTAAGGTTTGGCAAATTCTGGGTGAAGTCGATCGCGAAGATGAAAGTATTTTACCTTTGCTATCAGATCTTGAAGTTGAGCAGACTTTGAAGGTCTTATCCTTTGAATTAGAACGTCAACCCATCGAAGAAGGTAGCTATCCGATCTGGAAAGTGACCGTGCCGCCCTATCGTTATGCCGACATTGAGCGCGAAATTGATTTAGTCGAAGAGATTGCGCGGATCTATGGCTACGATAAGTTTGTGGAAACTCTACCCGCGAGAACTGAGTTTGGGTTCCTTTCGGCTGATCAAGAGGGCGGTCGATTGATTCGTGCTGCTTTCCGTGCAGTGGGTTTAACCGAAGTTATGCATATGTCCCTATGCAGTCCCACTGTTTCTAATCAAGTCAAAGTCAATAATCCTGTAGCGATCGAATATGGAGCGCTCAGAGACGATTTGCTTTCTAGTCTGATTGATTCCTGCGCTTTTAATATCAATCAAGGGAATGGCATCTTGAATGGATTTGAAATTGGGCGCGTGTTCTGGCTTGATGAAGCGGGAAGTGATGAAACCGATCGCATTGCAGGTATTTTCGGTGGCGATCCGACGGTTGGCACTTGGCAACATAATTCCAAACCGATGAATTTCTATGAAGCCAAAGGCTTATTGGATTCCGTATTTCACAATTTGAATGTGGTTGTGGAATATCAACCCGATCAAAAGGATTCCCGTCTACATCCAGGACGTACTGCTTCTCTCTGGATTTCAGGAGAGCGTCTCGGTACATTCGGTCAGCTACATCCCCAATTACGTGCTCAGAAGGAACTACCCGATGAAATCTATGTGTTCGAGCTAGACTTCTACACCTTGCTAGATGCAATGATGAAAAAGTCGATTATTACTTTTCAGCCATTTTCCACCTATCCCACCAGCGATCGCGATATTGCCTTTTTTGCACCACTCAAATTCACGGTTGCCGATATTCAGCGATCGATTACCCATGTGGGCGGCGAGTTGCTAGATTCAGTCACGCTGTTCGATCAATATATTGGTAAAGGTGTCCCTGAAGGTTCACGCAGTCTTGCCTTTAGGTTAGTTTATCGAGCCAGCGATCGCACTTTGACTGATGCTGACATTAATCCTGTTCATCAGAAAGTCCGCGATTTATTGGAAGAGAAGTTTCAAGCCGCATTGAGAAGTTAATCTACTCTGTACACACAAGTCATAAAACCCTGTCAAGTCAACAATTATCTGCCCCCTAGCCCCCAATTCTGGGGGAACAAGAAAATAAAATTCTTTCAAAGTCCCCCAGTATTGGGGGATTTAGGGGGCTTAGATAAATCGAAACGAAGCAGAGAGAATTGTGTCTAAGCGGTAGATTTTCAAGGGGAATCTCTAAAAGTTTTTGACAACAGAAAGTAATTCTTAAATGGTTTCTAATATCAGAATTGTCTTAGTGGAAACGGCGGGAGCGCGAAATCTCGGCTCGGTGGCGCGAGTGATGAAAAATTTTGGACTGACGCAATTGTGGCTAGTTAACCCCAAATGCGATCGCCTTGGTGATGAAGCTATGCAAATGGCAGTCCACGCCCCTGAAATTTTAGAGAATACACAAACAGTTGATAGTCTGCCCCAAGCTCTGATCGGATGTCAAAGAGCGATCGCCACCGCAGGACGGATTGACAAAGGCGAAATGAAAGTGACTGATCCCCGCCGAGGTTTGCATTGGTTATCGCAGGTTGAGACTAAGGCGATCGTCTTTGGTGCAGAGGATCGTGGCTTAAGTAACGCCGAAATTCAGCATTGCCAACAAGTGATGCGAATCCCTGTAAATCCCGACTATCCCTCTCTGAATTTGGCTCAGTCAGTGGGCATTTGCTGTTATGAATTGCAACTGTTATGGGAAAATTCCCTACATCCTCAAAATTGTCATGAAAATTTGACTAGCCAAATCGCACAAGATTTGGTAATGTCTTCACCCATAGACCTTGCCCCCCGTGAAGACATCGAAGCTTGCTATCAGCAACTAGAAGCCCTATTGCTAAAGATCGGCTATGTTTATCCACATACCGCCGTTCATCGGTTGCGAAAGTTTCGGCAGATCTTCGATCGCGCTAATCTGAGTCCATCAGAAGTTGCCATGCTGCGGGGTATTTTGCGCCAAGTCAATTGGGCGACAAGTCATCTTGACTAATTTAGATTCGTCACAGTGCGAATCTTAAGTGATTAGGCTTAATTAATTGTTAGATAGTGGAACAGGCTTCTAGCCTGTTGACGGGCAAGATGCCATCCCGAACATCTTATATTTAATTGCAACCAGCTACTTACGTTAATCGATTATATAAAGACATTCTTGACAGCGGAGTTATAAATAGCAGTGGAACCCAAGAACTTTTCATCGCCTGACGCTAACGAAAAAAGCCGAGAAGCGCGTTTAAATCAATTGCGTGAGCGTCGCAGTAAGGCTGTGGCAAGTAATGGGGCTGTCTCAAGCAATGGGAATTTGACAGGTAGGAGTATGGCAAATAGTAATGAAGTTGCTCCCCGCCCTCGGTCTATAGCTGCTGACTCCAAACCTCGATTAGTCCGATCAGAACCGATGCGATCGCCTGAACCAATCATTGATAACCGATTTGACAATCGATTGGAATCGCGTGGGGTTGAAAGCAAAGTCAAACCTTTACCAAATCGTCAACCATCAAACCGTCAGCCCTCAGATCGTCAAGATCGCATCGCATCGCAACCTGACCAACGTACAGATCTGCGTCCAACGGATTTAAAAACCCGTAGAAAATCTAATGTCCCTAATAAACGCCCGATCGCTGCAAAATCATCGGCAAAATCTTTAGGTTGGCAAATGCTACGTCTGGCGATCGCGGGGATCGGACTAAGTGTTATCGCAGGGACAGCGATTTCCTTTTGGCAAAATCAACAATCTAGTCGAGCTAAAGCGATCGCTGCTAAATTAGTTGCCAAAGAAGATGTAACTAAAACCAATCGAGATATTACGTCTCTAAGCCTGAAGACAGAAGCCACGTCTCTACTAACCAAAATCAAAGAATTAGCGGCTACAGAAAAAGATCTTGGTATGCAGATGATGGTAGTGGAACTTGATTCTGGCGCTTTTGTGCAGGTTGGTGGCAGCCAAGTGATCGCCGCCGCTAGTACCATTAAGACTCCGATTTTAGTTGCTTTTCTCCAAGATGTTGATGCTGGCAAAATCAAACTGGATGAACAGCTAGAAATGACCGCCGATGTCAAAGTGGGCGAGGCGGGTGATTTGCAATATCTGCCTACAGGCACAAAGATTTCCGCATTAGAAACCGCGACAAAAATGATCGTAATTAGTGATAACACCGCCACTAACATGATCATTAAGCGGCTCGGTGGCAATGTTGCCCTCAATCAGCGCTTTAAATCTTGGGGCTTGACTGCCACGGTGATTAATAATCAACTTCCTGATCTCGAAGGGACAAATACGATTACTACTCAAGATTTGGTGACGCTATTATCGATGATCGATCTTGGTAAATTGGTGGAGCCACGCAGTCGCGATCGCTTTATGGATATCATGCGTCGCCCAATCACAAATACCCTTTTGCCGAGAGGTATTCCCGATGAAGCAAGAATCATTCATAAAACGGGAGATATCGCCTCTACGGTCGGTGATGCAGGGATTGTTGATATGCCAAATGGTAAGCGCTATGCGATCGCGGTGATGGTCAAGCGTCCTGACAACGATCAACGCGCCAATGAGTTAATTCGCCAAATCTCACGCGCTACTTACGAATATTTCCGCGCAGGCGGCACTTTACCCGCTAATAATAATTCGGCTAGTCCTGTAAATTCGCCAACTCCCACAAATTCTGCCGATACAGCGAATCCTCCAAATCCTAACAACCGAGGCACTAGCACGATTGAAAACATCCCTTTACCATTACCAAATGCGTCACCTAGCGTATCTCCATCAGCTTCGCCAACAACATTACCAACTTCCCCATTAACGCGCCAAAACCAATAGACAAGGACGTAAACTACAGCTATAGCGATTTTCAAATGACTGCTGTACAAATAGAATTAAAAAATGTAGGGGCAATTCATGAATTGCCCCTACATTTTTTTGTCATACTCAACTGAAAACCAATTTTATTTATCTTCCAAATGGGAACTTAAAGGGTAAAGGCTTCACCAACGCTAACTCATCAATCATTTGTCCATGCAAATGACCATTAGTTGCTAGCAATCTTCCAGACTTAGGAATTAACTCGCCGCCATCATAAGCAGTCACTAGCCCCCCCGCCTCACGCACTACCACCACACCTGCCGCTAAGTCCCACAGCGACAGACCCCGTTCCCAATAGCCATCTAACCGACCACAGGCAACATAGGCTAAATCCATCGCCGCCGAGCCACCGCGCCTTACTCCTTGAGTGAGATGGGTAAAATGACAGAACTCTGCGTAATTATTGTCATCGGTGCGAGTGCGATCGTAAGCAAAGCCTGTTACTAGTAAACTTCGAGTGAGTTCTGTCGTTTTTGAAACATGGATTGGTAAACGATTGCGGGTCGCTCCTAAACCAATTGCTGCGCGAAATATTTCATCGCGAAAAGGATCGTAAATTGCGCCAACAGAGGGAATTCCATCAATTAATAAAGCGATCGATACTGATGAGAAGGGATATTGATGCGCGAAATTAGTTGTGCCATCAAGGGGATCGATCGCCCACAAATAGCGACTCTCTGTGTTCCCTAATACACCCGACTCTTCCGCCAAAATTCCATGATCAGGAAAATGGCGTTGCAAAATTGATAAAACCATCGCTTCTGATTCCTTATCCGCGATCGTCACCAAATCCCCTGGGCGCTTTTCCTCAACCTGTTCTTCTTGAAGATTGTCCTGATAAAATTTCAGTACTGCGCCGCCCGCGCAAGCTGCCTCAGTCGCAATATCTAAGAATGTTTGTAGTTGCTCTTTACTAACGGAAGCTAGCGATTCTGTCATGGTTGTAGATTTATAATTCTTAGGCAAAAATATCGTGAATTGTTTTTGAGTAAGGGCAATTCATGAATTGCCCTTACTCAAAAACAATTAGTAGTTTCTAATTTTCTCTCATAGTGGAGTTCATCGGTAGGCGCAATTAAATATAAAACCCAAAAACTATGGCGCACGCTCCGCGTGCGCCATAGTTTTTGGGTTTAGCTACTAAGATCACCATATTGGCTGTGTGCATTCAGGCGCGATCGCTGCGAAAATATTGCAGCACGACATTTGTAAAAATTCCTGTTGCGACAAAAATCATCCATGAAGCCATCTTGGAAAATTTCTCTACTCCTAACTGCGGCGATCGCCCTCTCATTTACCCATCCCAGCTTTGCCACCTCATCAGCCCCCCCCGCCCCAGTTGATCCCAATACGGCGAAAGAAGCCGAAGAGTTGTGTGGTAAACCTACCCTCGATGATTTAACTCAACACAAGGTCAAACAAGGCGAAACTCTGGAGGCGATCGCGAAGCAATACAGCCTCAAAACTGCAACTTTGATGGCACTCAACGAAGAAGTTCGTAATGGCGAAGTCAAAGTTGGGCAATCCCTAGCAATTCCCCCTCTAGACGGCTTAACCTATCGCTTCAAAAACGAAGAAAACTACACTACTGTTGCCAAAAAATACAATGTTCGTGCTGATGTCCTGTTCGAGCGTAACGGTTGTCAGCGTCGCCCAAAAGTAGTATTTGTGCCTGGAGCGATCTGGCGACCTGAGCTTATTCCATTCAAATTACCAGCGATCGCCTCACGAAACTTCGACAATCCTGCGATCATTATGGATACGGGTGGATACCCACTCCCCTACGCGGTCCCAGTTACTTCCGACTATGGATGGCGCATGAACCCTGTCACCACAATTTGGTCATTTCATAGCGGCATTGACCTTGGCGCACCTTTCGGCACACCTGTACTCGCTGCGAAATCAGGACGAGTAGAGTTTGCAGGTTGGGGAGATGGTTATGGCAACCTCATCGAACTCGATCATGGCTCCACAGGCACACGATATGCCCACCTCGAAGCCATTTATGTATATCAAGGTCAAAATGTTGCTCAAGGTCAGCAAATTGGACTTGTCGGCTCAACAGGGCGATCAACTGGGCCCCATCTCCACTTTGAAATCATGGTTCCTACGGGTGATGGCTGGGTCGCTCTTGATCCTGCTCCCTACCTCAATCGCATCGCTGGGATTATGACCAATTTGTTTTTGCTTTAAATTTAGGTTGGCGCAATTAAATATAAAACCCAAAGAAGCTGATTCGCCCGCGAAGCGGGCGAATCAGCTTCTTTGGATTCTAAAAAGAGGTCACGCTAAGCGTGACCTCCTTTTTCGTTTTGTAAAGTTGTGTAACCAAACTTTAGTCGTTATCGATCGCCCCAAAAACTGTTCGTTAGCATGGTTATCTGAGATTTTGAATGTTTTTTCATTTCACCATTTTTAAGAACCAGAAATAAATCTATGAACTTTTCCCCTAGCACAATTTCCATGCTCGTGTACGGAATCATTGCGATCGTTGGTGGGCTTATCGGTTTTACTAAAAGCCAAAGCAAAGCCTCACTCATATCAGGCAGCATTAGCGGCGTTGGCTTACTCATCTCAGGAGCCGCCGCCGCCCAAAACTTAGAGTGGGGCAGAATCACTGGCATGGCGATCGCCTCCCTACTAGTGATCGTCTTCATCGTGCGGTTGATCAAAACCAAAAAATTTATGCCCGCAGGTTTGATGATCCTCGGAGGGGTCATAACCCTTGGTGTAGCAATACTTCCAAGCTAATTTACCGCTAATTTACCTAGCGTTTCAACAGTGGTGCTACCATAATAAATGTTAAGAAGTGTTATGAAGAAAAGCTTGTAGACATCGCAATGCTTCAAAATGTTTTGGTAATCATTGCTTTGACAAAGAAACCTTCCATGTCAGACAAACCAATAAGCTTTTTGCGATCGTCCTTGTAAGACATCAATCAAGCTTGAGCAAGTCGTCATGGTATGGCATCATATCAATCGTTTTTATTCACATTTTAGATTGGAGAAAAAATTAAATGAGCGTAGTCACGAAGTCTATCGTGAATGCAGATGCTGAAGCACGTTACCTCAGCCCTGGCGAATTAGATCGTATTAAGGGCTTTGTAAGCTCTGGTGAGCGCCGTCTTCGCATTGCCCAAACCTTGACCGAATCCCGCGAGCGCATCGTTAAGCAAGCTGGCGATCAACTTTTCCAAAAGCGTCCTGATGTTGTTTCTCCTGGTGGAAACGCATACGGCGAACAAATGACCGCAACCTGCTTGCGTGACCTTGACTACTATCTCCGCCTAGTAACCTACGGAGTTGTATCTGGTGATGTCACTCCTATCGAAGAAATCGGTCTAGTTGGCGTTAAGGAAATGTACAATTCACTCGGTACTCCTATTCCTGGTGTTGTCGAAGGTGTGCGTGGATTGAAAAATGCAGCATCCTCCTTGTTGTCTGGTGAAGATGCAGCCGAAGCTGGCTACTACTTTGACTACGTCATCGGTGCAATGCAGTAGATCAATCTCTGAACTTTCTTAGATTGTTGGAACGTTCTCGGATTAATTTCTTTTAAATACAGAATTTAAGATATTCAGAATTCTGAATCCCTAATTCAAAAAAACTAATTGCAAACCTAAAAGATATACAAAAATGCAAGACGCAATTACTTCCGTCATCAACTCCTCTGACGTTCAAGGCAAGTACCTTGATGCAGCTTCTCTCGAAAAGCTAAAGGCTTACTTCGCAACTGGCGAACTTCGCGTTCGTGCTTCTGCTTCTATCTCAGCTAACTCTGCAACTATCGTTAAAGAAGCTGTTGCTAAGTCCTTGTTGTACTCAGATGTTACCCGTCCAGGCGGAAACATGTACACAACTCGTCGTTATGCCGCTTGTATCCGCGACCTCGACTACTACTTGCGCTATGCAACCTATGCAATGCTTGCTGGTGACGCTTCGATCCTTGATGAGCGCGTTCTTAATGGCTTGAAAGAAACCTACAACTCCCTCGGAGTACCTGTAGTTTCCACCATCCAAGCTATTCAAGCAATCAAAGAAGTTGCTGCTAGCATTGTTGGTTCTGAAGCTGGCAAAGAATTGGGTGTATATCTTGACTACATCAGCTCTGGCTTGAGCTAGTTGCTCCCACAGTCTGATTGTGGTAACAAAACAGGAAGCTTTCGCTTCCTGTTTTGTTACTGATATTTTTTTCAAATAACTGGCTCTGAAGGAGATCGCCGCTATGCGGACTTTTAAAATCACTGCTTGTGTACCTAGCCAAACACGCATTCGTACACAACGAGAGTTGCAAAATACCTATTTCACGAAGTTAGTATCCTACGATAACTGGTTCGCTGAACAGCAACGCATTATGAAAATGGGCGGCAAGATTGTAAAAGTTGAACTAGCTACTGGCAAGACTGGTACAAACACTGGTCTGCTTTAGTTTTTCTTATCCCAAACAAAAAATATCGGTGCGTAGCTTCGCTACGCACCGATATTTTTTGTTTGGGATGCTTATGCTTGCCATAAGGAATACTTTTCTAATTTTTTTCGTAAGATATTTCTTTCGGTATATCTGGGGAAAATGTTTGTCGTGATACAGTTCTCTCAATGATTTTAAAGTAATGTTACGTTATGTTGACAGAGTAACTAATATCTACTCCTAAGAAACTTCAACAAGTTACTTATTGTCATTGTCTATTGTCAGCGTTTGAATTGTAAAAGAGGTACTTATGAGTGACTTACCTATCGAGAAGCAGTTTACCCACATGATGTTCTGCCAGCAGATCCAAAATATTGATATTGAGTCAGCTAAGCAACTTCTTACTGAGCTACATATGCTTTATTTGGGGCAGCAGGCGATAATGGTAAAAATTGCCAAGCAAGAGTTTTTAGGGGGAGTGTAGTCTGAAAACCAACCCAAAAAACAGCGCGATGCGCTGCTTTTTGGGTTTATAGGTTTGTGATGTGATCGATCGCACTAACTAAATTGGCAACTATTTGCTTAGGCTGGTGTTTTTCTAGTTGAGATTGATTACGAATACCACTGAGGACAGCGATCGCAGGAACATGATGACTGTGAGCGGCGATAATATCAGCTTCGGTATCACCGATCATCCATTGTTGGTCAACCTCTGGCAAAGTTGCTTGGGCGCGTTGCATTAATTTCGGTTTGTCCTGAATATCAACGGTTTTGACATAATCATCATCAAGACAAAATATGCGATCGCTTTTAAAAAAACGCCTTAAATTATATTGATCAAGTACAGGCTCCAATTCACGGCGGCGGCGCATGGTCATCACCGCAAGATCGAAACCTGCTTCTTGCGCTTTTTCCAAAGAAGTTACAGCACTTTCGATAAGGCAATCGTAGTCAAAATAGGGATTTGTATGTACGGTGGCGCGGCGTAGGTGGGCAAAGGCGATCGCTTGTTTATCATCTTCAAACCCTGAGATATGAGCAATTTCTTTTTCGGGTACTTGCGATCGCTTCAATTCCCAAAAGTCAGACTTTGCTAAAGTGGTAACTGGTTGTTGGGGATGACGAATTTTGGCTAAGCAATATAAATAAACTTGGTAATAACGTTCTGACACATCCATGATTGGACCATCAAAATCAGTAAATATACGTTTTTTCATAAATTTATAATATAGAAAACGGCGCACAGCGCCGTTTTCTATTATTGGGGTTCAGATGTCCAATTTCCGTAGTGATTTAAGATATTTTTGATTAAAGCTTGAGCTTGAGTAGTTAAAGTTGCAGGGTAAGTAAGCCACATCCCACCAATTTGACTACCCAAATAACTAAATTCTTGACTCTCTTGGGCAAATAATTCAGCACTTACTTCTTCGATTTGCTCAATATGTGAGGCAAGTTCGCGATACATCGCTAAAGCAATATCAGGATCATAAGTAATTTTGAACCGATTAAGAGGATTTTTAGGATGCATTTCCCCGTTAGGCACTTTCTAATTCCTGCTGTAAATCTTGGTTTAATTTATTCACATCTAAAACACTGACAATTGGCTGGGTATCGAGTATGCAGCAATTTACCTCATCAATACAGACCTTGCCCCACTGCAAAGCCCAACGTACCAAGGCAACACGATTGTCGGTTTTGGTTTTGGTCAAGATGTTACTGATATGGTTATCGACAGTACGTTTACTGATCTCAAGTTTGATCGCAATGTCGTGATTGGTTAAACCCGCAGCCACTAATTCAATCACTTGGAGTTCTCGCTCAGACAGGTTAATTGATTTATTCGTCAATGGGGTTGGAGTTGCGCTGACAGGATTGGTCATGGTTGCGAGTTGGGATTGAGCCAATGTTTCAGAATTTTGGTCATTCTGGCGGTTAACTAGTAAGTATAATTTCTTATTCGAGATTGTGTCAAATAATTAAGCTCGTCTGATATGTGTCAAGAAGTTGGTAGAGTGAGCAATTGATCATTAATTTAGTAAAGACTCTATCCATTTTGGCGGGTTAGGAATTGAGTTGCCAAGCCGATCTAGGATGATCCATGCAACTAGATGCACGAGTAATTGATAGGCAAAGTTACTAAAGATAATTGCCCCGATCGCAAAGGTTTGGATTGTGGCAAAGTCGGGCTGTTCGAGGGAGCCGAATAGCTGCATCACCCAGTTGAGAAACCCTGTAATCTGTACAATCGAATAATTCCAAAGATTTTCGCCCAATAAAAGTGAGACAAAGGCGAATTGAAAGGCACTGCCTAAGGAAGTAATCATCGTGCCGATGCTGAGCGAACCTGACCAAGGAAAATTGCGTTTCCATAGACAGCCCAAAGTTACGCCAACTAATCCGTGCGGGATCATGTATTGAATGCTGCGGGTTGGTCCCATCAAAATTGCGATCAATAAAGATGTGACAATCACCGCCATCCATGCAGCTCGACCATTCCAGCGCAAATAGGCGAGGGCTGTGGGTAGGGGGAAAAGCATCCGCAATAGGGGACCAAGGGGGAAATAGAAATTGATCAGAAATAACATGGCGGTGGTACTTGCCAAAAACGCAGTTTCCACCATTTCGCGGGGATGATTGTGTAGCGGTTTGGTCATTGGGTTTTAAGCGGTTTGCATTTGAGCATTTTACCGACAAGGGGCTTAAGCCCCTTGTTCAATTAGGTAAATTACAAATTTTCCGTAGGTAATTCTTTTGGTGTAGTGTCGGGCAGACGGCGGCGCAATCCATAGAGCCAAATTAAGCCAAAAATACCTGCGGCGATCGAGCCTAAGCTCACCAACTGAGCAGTACGCAGTCCTAATACCATCAGACTATCCGTCCGCAAACCTTCGATCCAGAATCTGCCAAGACTATAGGCGATCGCGTAGATCATCGTGATCGTGCCAGTTCGCAGTTTTGGGAAACGCAGGAAGGCAAAGATTAAAATCGCAAATACGCCCATATTCCAAACAGATTCGTATAAAAAAGTTGGATGAAAGTAAGATTCGTTGATCAAATCGGGTGGGCGGCGATTGCTGGGAATAAATAATTTCCAAGGCAGGTCAGTGGGAGCGCCAAAGGCTTCCGAATTAAAGAAATTTCCCCAACGCCCGATCGCTTGTCCTAAGATTACCGCAGGCATAAAAATATCCGCCATTAGCCAAGTAGAAATTTTCTGGCGTTTACAGAATATCGTCGCGGCGATCGCCCCACCAATAATTGCCCCATGAATGGCAATGCCACCTTCCCAGATCGCAAATACCTTGTACCACTCTTGATTTTGAAAACGGGGCCATTCAAATAAGACATAGTAAAACCGAGCGCAGGGAATCGCGCCAACGACTAACCAAATCGCCAGATCGCCCACCATTTCAGGATCGACATTACGTTTCTCGGCAAGTTTTTGCGCCAACACCGTTCCCAAAATAATCGCCGAAGCAATCAATAATCCATACCAACGGATTGAAAGTGGTCCAAGCTCAAAAGCGATCGGACCTGGCGACGTAAATTCCAAAGCAAGCGGCAGTAAATTCAACACTTTTGGGTTCCAATTGAGTAATTAACTCCAAAAGTGCGGCGCTTTGCGCCGCACCTTTGGTTATTTATAACGCATTCCTGCTTGCTTAAGACGATTAAGCGCTTCACCAAGGCGATCGCAATCAGCGATCAAACTAATTCTGACATAGCCTTCACCGCCTTTCCCAAAAGCGCTACCAGGGGTAAACACCACGCCCGTAGTTTCTAAAACTTTCAAGGCAAAATCTGCGGAGGTCATGCCCACAGGTACAGGAATCCAAAGATACATCGTGGCAAAGGTTTTGGGAATCTCCCAACCCAGTTCGCCCAGCCCAGCAATCAAGAAATCACGGCGCTCCTTGTAGCGATCGCAGACTGCTTCCAGATAGCGATCGGGTAATTGCAGGGCTGTCTCCGCCGCCACCTGTATCGCAGAAAAGATGCCGTAATCAAGATTAGTTTTGAGGGTGCGTAAACCTTGGATTACATGGCGATTACCCACGACAAATCCTACCCGCCAGCCAGCCATGTTATAGGTTTTGGAGAGGGTATGAAATTCTACGCCGACATCCTTACCGCCTTCGATTTCCAGCAAACTGGTGGGTACATAGCCATCAAAAGCAAGTTCGGCATAGCAGAGATCATGAACGAGCAAAATCTCGTATTTTTTCGCAAAGGCTACGGCTTCTTCAAAAAATTCGCGGGGGGCGACCGCACCTGTGGGATTGGCAGGATAGTTGAAATACATCACCTTGGCGCGTTGAGCAATCTCTTCAGGAATTGCTGAAAAGTCGATCAACCAATTATTTTCGGCAGTCAGGATCATTTCATAGATGTCGCCGCCAGCTAGTAATGGTCCCCGAAAATGGGCGGGATAGGCGGGGCTAGGCACTAACACCACATCCCCAGGGTCGATATAGGCGATCGCTAAATGTCCTAAGCCCTCCTTGGAGCCAATCAGAGGTAAAGCTTCACCTTCAGGATCAAGCTGGACGTTATAGCGGCGATTGTACCAATCGGTGATTGCCCGCCGAAAACTTGCTGTCCCTTCAAAGGGCGGATAGCCGTGATTTTTGGGATCTTGCAAAGCGGCGATCGCGGAATCGATCACTGGTTGGGGCGTGGGACCGTCAGGATTACCCATGCCAAGATCGATCAAATCTAGACCTTGCTCTTTCGCTCGCAGCTTCAACTCATCTAAACGGGCAAAAACATATTGAGGGAGTTTTTCTAGTCGCTGAGCAGGTTGGAGCCAAGTCTTCATTAGTATTTGAGAGCGTAAAGGGTTTATATCATGCACTGTGGAAACGTATAGTACATTCCAAAGATGCTTTTGTTTTTGTTATAGATCTTTCGATCTTAATAGAAATTGTCGTAGAAATCTCTACTAAAATCGCACTTACAGCTTTTTTGGGTTAAGTAGATTGTTGGAACTAAATGTAGGATGTGTTAGCGATCGCGTAACGCATCGCCTTTAATCACTCTAATCAATTAAGTAGCTGGTAAATATAAAATATGTGTGGAACGGGCATCTTGCCCGTCAACAGGCTAGAAGCCTGTTCCACTATCTAACAATTAATTATGACTACCTACTTAATGCGTTACATTGCACTAACGCATCCTACAAATAATTAATCCTTCCTACTTATAGCTTTTTGATTAAATTCAACTCATCCGCCGTGAAATCTTCAAAGGCGGCTTGTTGACTTGCCAAAAGCTCAACTGTGGCATCAGCGATGTCATTATTTGCCGCAGAGCGATCGCGTAACCGTTGTTCCAAGACTTCTAAGGGCGCAGTGCAGTAAATAATTTCCACTGGAATATTTTGGGATTGGGCAACGGCGATCGCTTGACTTCTCAGGCTAATGCGATCGTACTTAGCATCAAGAATCACCGTGAAACCTTTGCTAGCTAACAAAGTCCCCAACTCAGCTAATCTGGTATAGGTTTTCACCGTCATCTCTGGTGTGTAGATCGCGTCACTACCGCGCTCCATGAGATCGATTCCCGCAATTTGTTTGCGAATTGCGTCCGATCGCAAATAAATTGCATCCTGTTCAGAGGCGATCGCTTTGGCGGTTGTGCTTTTGCCAGAACCAGATACACCCGACATGATGATCAATTTGCCCTGTTTCGGTTGAGTATATTCCCAAGCCAGTTTGTAATATGCCGATGCTTCCGTTTGTGCGATTGCTTTCACATCCGCAGGAATATTCGGATCATCCAGCAAGAAAGAAGTTACCTTAGCGCGAATATAGGCTCGCATACTAGAATGTAATGGCAACAGCAGTAGCCCTTCATAATCGCCAGTCCTCTCCAAATAGGTATTCAGGAAAATATTCGCGAGATCGCTGCGACCGCGAAATTGTAAATCCATTAATAGAAAAGCAGCATCGTACATTACATCGCTATTACGGAATGGCTCATTGAATTCGATGCAATCAAAAATCTGAATTTGATTTTGATAAAGACAAATGTTTTTTAAATGCACATCGCCATGACATTCACGGATTTTACCCTGAGCAATGCGATCGCTAAATAACGTTGCATTTTCAGCAAAGAACTTGTCGGTGTAGGCGCGGGTTTGTTCAAGCTGTTCCTCAGTTTGCGCCAGACCGACATACTTCTCAGTAGAAGCATAGTTATCGTTGGCTACAGCCCGAACTGCTTCCATTGTCCCAAAACTGTTGATATGGTCATTGGTTAAAGCATTTTGATGAAATACCGCCAACTGTTCACCGATCTGCTTTACATGATCCTCTGTCAATCTTCCCGAAGCAAACATCTCAATTAGTAAATCCTCTTGTGAGAATTCGGGCATAGCGATCGCATATTCCACAGGCGTTCCCGTACCTGTTTTATCAAAATGATACTTGCCATCAGTTTCAATAATTGGCAAAACTGAGAGATACAGATCACTGGCAAGTCGGCGATTAAGTCGCAATTCTTCTTCGCAAAAATATTTACGTTTCTCTAAAGTAGAAAAATCCAAGAAACCAAAATTCATGGGCTTTTTGACTTTATACGCATAGTCTCCCGTTAATAGCACAAAGGAAATATGAGTTTGCAAAAGTTGAATCGGTTCCGTGACAGGATGCTCATAAAATTCAGGTAAGAGCATTTGTTCGATAATTGGCGGTAATGACATAGTTCAATCAAATATTAAGGCTTGCACAGCAAGCCTTATATTATCAGATCGGCTTTTTATAGCGCGTTAGCCAAGTAACGAATAAAATCGGCATTGAAATCGCAACTAAGAATTTATAAATTCCTGCGGGAATGCTCTGCCCCTACTCTTTTTTATCTTAAACAATAGGCTCAAATCCTTTCACAGCAAGGCATTTGACAAATATGCGGGGGGGGGTAGAGTTAGGTACAATGTTACCTGAATTTATTACTCATGGTCAAAACTTTGTTGTCGGCTTCTTTGATGGCGATCGCCTCTTTACTCGCCGCCGTCCCCGCCCATGCTATTTCCTTTACTTGGCAATTTACTCCCGATGTTGGTGGTCCCACGGGTGCAAATCCCTATGTGGTCAAGGGGACGATTGATGGATTGGTGATCGGCTCTAACTCTGGTGCTGGAATTACGGCTACAGTCACCGATACTCCTACAGGGGAATTGTTAGGGACTTATCTTTTTGAGTCATCAGGTGGTGGAAATGCATTCACAGTGGATGCTGGTGGCAATGTTACTTTTGCTAGTGCATCATTCACTCCCGATGGTACTTTTACTGGATTCGAGAAGAATCTCTATTTAGGTGGTTATGGAGTTTATTATCCTCAGCTAGTTGATAACAGTACTTTTTCTCCTAATTGGCTTGCACCTTCTGGACAAACCACATTTAGCAGCGCACCCACAGCCGTTCCCTTTGACTTTGAACCCACATCCGCAGTGGTGATTTTGGGCGGCATATTCGCTGCCAAGAAGCTACGGAACAAGCTAATCAAGAAGTAAATCTCGACAATGACGGCTAGACAGAAACATCTTGTTGCAAGATTCTCACAAAAGAATAAAACCAAAAAGTAGGGGCAATTCATGAATTGCCCCTACTTTTTGGTTGTTTTACATAAGTCCTAACTATTTTATTGTCTTCTTTTTTCGGCTAATCGCATCAATATTTCGGTGTGAACTTCGCTGGTAATTGGGTAGAAATAGGCTAAACCCAATCCAATAACAAGAGCGATTGTTGGCAATGGTCCGATCGCAAACCGAATTGCAAACAAAGCCGAATCTGGCTGTACGGGAGCAGGTTGACAAGGAACGCTTTCTTGAAATTTTGCCCATGCTAAACCTTGACCGAGCAAGAATAACCCAGCCGCTAAACCGAACTTTTGTAAGAGAACCATGAAGGCATAGAAAATCCCTTCGCGGCGATGTCCTGTTTCTAATTCATCGAGATCGGTAACATCGGGAATCATTGACCAAGGAATTAAATAGGCGGTAGAAATGCCACAACCAGCCATGATTGCTAGAATATAAAGCAGCACAACTTGACCTTCTTGCAAGAAAAATAGCCCTGCTTGAGCAATAATCCAGATTCCTGAACCCATGAAATAGGCGGCTTTTTTACCAAATCTTTGGCTGACTGCGCTCCATACTGGCAACATTGCCAGAGCCGTACCTTGAACACCAATCATCACTGTCGTAAAATCTTTCTCTCCCAACTTCATCCAATTAATCACAAAGTAGGGAATGATCGAAGCGGTGATTTGTAATGCTAGCCATGAGCAGAAATAGATGCCAATCACAAACAGAAATGGACGATTGTTAAAGACGATTTTTAACTGTTCAAAAAAGCTGGGTTCGCTGTTATCTCTTTCAGGGTTATCAGCTTCGAGAGCTTCGTTGTGCAGTCGATGTCGATCGCTAGCGATCGCTCTTTTTTTAATGCCAAATACGCACCAATAAATGGAGAGACTAGAGATAATCGCACATATAGCACCGAGGACAATATATTGCATTCCACCCGTATTACAAGTACCAACTTGCCGCTCAGGATCTTTGAAAAAATCAAAAATTACTTGAGCAATAATCAGAGAGAGAATGCTGCCACCAATGGAGAAGGTAAAGCGGAAAGTATTGAGGCTAGTACGTTCGTTGTAATCTTGGGTGATTTCGGGGGTGAGTGCGGTGTATGGCAGATTAACCGCCGTGAAGAAGGTATTGAAGATGATGCCAACAATCACATAGTACCAAAAGAGAACCATCTTGTCGGTGCTAGGAACTAGCCATTGCGCCAAAAATGATAGCCCAAAGGGAATCGCGGCATAGATCATCCAAGGCAATCGCCGCCCTATTTTTGACTTAGTGCGATCGCTCAATACCCCAACAACGGGATCGTTGATCGCATCCCAAATCTTCCCGATTAAGAGAACTAGTCCTGCAAGGGCGGGATCAAGTCCTGCGACATTGGTAAAAAAGAATAATAGAAAGAATGAGAGGATATTGGTAGTAATTGATGTACCAAGATCGCCAGCGCCATAGGCTAGTTTTTCACTAAATGTTAATTTAGTCGTGGTGAGATCATATTCGGATGTATCAAAAGAATTTTGGAGATTACTCATGTGTGCTTGCGTAATTTCAATTTTGAGCAATAGCATAGAGCAAACTCTGCTTGGCATAATAGAAAAAACACTCGATTAATTATCATGAATCTAGAAAATCCTACGCCGATCGCTCCTACAACAAATACATTGGCGAATAAACTGCGAAATTTATTAGTGGCGATCGCCGCAATTATCCTCACCACCGCCCTATTTTTAGGATTTCAGGTGCAACAAAGTAGTACTTCATTAGATGCAGTGGCGGCGGCGGCAAGTCCTATTGATGTGGCTTTGGCAAATACGAAACCAACCACGATTGAGTTTTATGCTGATTGGTGTAAAGTTTGTCAGTCTATGGCGGCGGATAATCTGTCCCTCGAAAAGGAATATAGCGATCGCATGAACTTTGTGATGCTAAATGTGGACAATACGAAATGGTTGCCAGAGGTCACGAAATATCGTGTTGATGGCATTCCCCGTTTTATTTTCTTAGATGCCAATAATCAGGCGATCGGTGATACTACAGGCTCAGTCCCCCGCGCAATTATGGCCGCCAATATCGAAGCAGCGATCGCTAATCAACCTCTGCCTCATAACGGCATTAGTAGCGATCGAACTTCTGCAATTATTGAACCAAAAGCCGCCGATATCTCTCAACCAAGGGATCACGGTAAAATAAAGTAGGACTGACTTTTGATAATGTGGTTTATTTAGGCAACAGCAAACTCTGTGTGTTGTCTAGTTTCTGGCGATTTGAATGCTAAGACAATATGACCTTTGGGTATTCCTGCTGTAACTAATTCATCAGCGATACCGTCTTCTGTCCCATCATGTTGAATCCAGAGCTTGTGATCAACTAAATCAATATGTAACAGTGTTCCATAAATACGATAACCATTTTGCCAACCTGCTTCGACTAGCAAATAGCGATCTCGTTTTTCGTCTAGTATTAGTTCAACTTGAACTTGGCGATCAGTATCGAGAAATTCGGCATATTCTTGAAGGATTTTTTCTATAATCTGACGATATTGATAAATTAAGGAATCCATCGCACAATTACCTCTTGAGTGGGATCAAAACTAAACAAGCGAATAATGCCATCTTCAATTAAGGTTTGACCTGCTTCTTCTTCAAAAACTGTTTTACAGACATTTTCAGTGACAGCGAGAAATAATTTATGTTCAGGATAATAACGCACTAATAAGTGAGCGTACAAGACAAATTGACCAACTGCTTCTTCGAGATCCTTCATATTAGATGGACGGGTAAAGCTTTTGACCTCAACTGCTATTTTTTCTGTTCCACGTTCTGCGGCTAATAGTCTTTCTGCGCCCAAATCAACGAATAAATTTCTACCCCGCGCTAACCGAATCCGCAAAGGATCATGTGTGATTTTCCAGTCATCCTTGATGAGTGAATTTTTTACGTTGTCGTGATACAGATCTTTGGCTGGCATACATATCCTACTATATATCTTAATAAATAATGATTATTGTCAAAGATTTATTGTGTTACTTCTGGCTCTGAATTAACTTACGGCATATTCTGTGAACTGACGCATGAATGGAGAATGAAAACCGATGACAATATCTTGGTTTGGTACACCCGCCTTGACTAATTCTTCAGCAAAATCAATTTCTGTACCGTTGTATTGCAGCCAGATTTTACCTTGTCTGATGTCAAAGTGGAGAACACAACCATAAACGCGGTGATCATTCTCCCATCCAACATTAACGATTTGGTAATGATCGTTTTCCGTATCAAAAATTAATTCGCGATCGACATCGTTTCGCCTGTAGTCGTCATGAGCGTATTCTTTGATGACATTTTTAAGAATTTCACGATATTTACTTAATTTATCCATTGTTCTATCTCCTCTTTATTTGGATTATAAACAATCAATTTGATGTTTTGGACTTTGATCACCAGTTGAATTAGTTCCAATTTGAAAAATGTTTCGTAGGTTATATTGGGAACGGCTAAATACATTATGCGTTCTGGTTCTTTTTGGCTTAGAGCAGTTCGATAGTTGATAAATTGTCCTAATGCTTTGTGAAATTCCGAAATGGCGGAACTACCAATAAAACTCTTAATTTCGACTGCAATTTTCTTGCCTTCTCTTTCAGCCGCAATTAATTTTTCGGCAGCTAAGTCAATATAAATTTCTACCCCACCAAAATCTAAATACAAAGGATCGCTTGTAATTTTCCATCCTTCTTTTTCTAATCCTATTTTGACTGTGTTATGAAAAATGTCTTTGGCTGGCATTGTGTTTTGATGTATCTAAATCAAATGAATTATTTATTGGTATCTTTAAACTTTGAATCTATTGTGTTTATTTCGCATTAATCAATTCCTATTGTTCCACTTACTTGAGCATTGTCATGAAAAGCAAGGTAATAGAAATTAGCTCCCGTTAAATCAGCTTTTCTTAAATCAGTTCCTCTAAAATAGGTATTGGCAATAGTTGTATTTTTAAGATTTGCTCGATATAAATTGGCGTTACTAAAGTTAGTGTTGGTTAAGTTTGCCCCTTCTAGGTTACATTCCTGTAAATTTGCGCCAATAACAGATGCTCCTGATAAATTTGCTCCTTGAAAATCAGTTTTTTGATATTCTTGGTATTTGTCTATAACTCTATAATCACGTCCATCTTCATTGGTCTGTATTTTATCGAAATCCCCGTAAACTTGAAATTTTATACCGCATTCATAACTGTTGTGATCGTCATATCTTGTATAAAATGTAAGTATAAACCCTCGACTTAGGTTTAAGATTGCTTTCTGAAGATTTGCATTTGCGAAATTTGAACCGTAGCATACTACTGATGTTAAGTTTGCTGATTCAAGAATTGCATCATCAAAAATAACTTGATCAAGTATAGCTTCAGTAAAATCACATTCCGCCAGATTTGCATTATCGAGACGTGTATTTCTAATCGTGGTATTTGCAAACTTAGAATTTTTTAGGTTTGCACCCGATAAATTAGCGACTATTGTCGCTCCAGTGAAATCACATTGACCAAATTCTACATTCGGACAACCTTCACTACTAAGTGAAATTTTTACAAACTTAGAATTTTTTAGACTCGCTCCAGTCAAATTGCCGACTATTTTTGCTTCAGTGAAATCACATTCCGCCAGATTTGCATTACTAAAATCAACAGGATCAAGCGTAGCATTTGCAAACTTAGAATTTTTTAGATTCGTTCCTGATAAATTAGCGACTATTTTCGCTCCAGTGAAGTCACACTCACCCAACTCTATAGTAGGGCAACCTTCACTACGAAGACTAGCATTTGTAAACTTAGAATTGTCCAGATTCGCTCCTGACAAGTTAGCGACTATTCTTGCTCCAGTGAAATCACACTCCGTCAGATTTGCATTACTAAAATCAACAGGATCAAGCACAGTATTTGCAAAGTTGGATTTTTTCAAATCAGCATTATTAAAACTAACGTTTTTAAGTATAGATCTACTGAAATCACATTCGGTAAGATTTGCATTACTGAGATTTGCATTAGTCAAGCGAGAGCCTGTAAAGTTAGAATTCCTTAGATTAGCTCCTGATAAGTTAGCATTCCTTAAATCTCGATTACTCAAATCAACTCCCTCAAGACTAGGAATATAGCTTTCCATCTTCCTAAACTGATTCCAAGCTTTAATTCCTGCTTCACCACCGCGTAGCATTTGCAAAGCTCTCTCAGTTGTAATTTTGATTGTTTGGGTTTCACCTTCCATTGTTTCACGCCCTCCTGATGTACCTGTACGAGACTTTAACAATTCCAAGTTAGCTGTAATTTGATTCTTAATCTCTGCCGATTTAACTACTTCTAACGCTATTGTTAAATATTCTTTTGCCTGTGTTAAATTTTCTGCGGTATCCGTTTCCGCCAATGCGATCGCTAAAGCCTGAAGAACCTCTGCATAAATATCACAACATTCTGCATCTTCTGGAAGTAAAACATAAAGCCGTTTAGCACATTCCACCGCTTCGCTTAATTGTCCGTTATCAAAAAAATCTCCGATTTTCTTGATTAAATCAGTCCTTTGAAGATTACTTAACTCTGCATCATATTCTCTCTTTTTGTCAGCATCAGATAAAATTTCATAAGCGTGATTTAATTCTTTAAGTTGTTCTTCTGCCAACTTTCTCACGGTTTCATTGACACCGATCAATTTATCAGGATGCAATTCCTTCGCCTTATTGCGATATGCTTCCTTAATCTCTTCTGGTGTTGCCGTCGATTCCACACCTAAAATTTCATAGTAATTCATTGTTAAATTCCTCCAAACTTATCCTATTTATCAGAAGCAGAGCCTAACTGCCTCAACAACTTCTCTTTCGATGGATTAAGAGAATTATTTGTTTTTAGCTTCTGCTCATATTCTGCCAGCAATCCCACTTCCTTCATACAAATACTAATCAATAGATCGACCAAATCAGACATATTTTCTAAATTCAAATAAATGCCATTAGTGATCTGAGATATTTCTTGAAAAGTTCTTTTAGTATCAGGATTAGAACCACATTGAACCGTGTAAATTTTAATCCCTTTTTTGCCTAAAGACTGGGTTTCATCTCGCCAATTATGTCCATATTGACAGGCTTGCAAAGAATCAATTACCCCATGCGGCGGCGCATCTCCTACCAATACCATCGCTCGCCGACTTCCTAATCTCCAAGTTAACTGATTAGTTTGGTATAAAGCTTCTTCAACTGCTTCAGGAAAATCTCCTCCGTCAGTTTTCTCTACCTGTGTAATGAAATTACTAATCAGTTGATAATTATCAGTTAAATCTAAAACCTTGGTTACATAAGTTGTCTGGGCATCACAATAATCCCCATAGGCAACTACTCCCATTTTCGCTTGCGGAACGGCTTGGCGAATTTCCTGAGACAAATGGTTGAGTTGATTTTGCACATCTTCCAAATAACTGTGCATACTAACAGTTGTATCAAAAGTCAGAGTAACATCTAATTTTTGACTGGGTTTCACAGCCTTGGGCGCGTCAGATCCACCCAAAGCTTGACTTAACGTTTTTAGTTTACTGCTACCACCGATTTGAGCCATAATTTTTTAGCATTAGGATAAACCCTGTGTCACTAGCTTATCAGACATTTACCAGAAATTAGTAGCAATTAGGGGGCGATCGCCTAAGACAATAAAGCTTAGAATATTGCATTAAGGCTCTGTAAATCAAGATAGTCTCAAAATATGCAGCAAGTTACTCTCGAAAAAGCGTCCCAACAACTCCCATCACTCGTTGAAGCAGTTTTGCGCGGCGAAGAAGTGATTATTTTGATGGGCGATTAGATACTGAGGATTTTAGGCGATCGCTGTATAATAATAGCTGTGGTAAAAAGGTGGATTCTATTGATTAAAGGAGGAATAGAAATGACAACACAGCCTATAAACACCAAAATTAAAAATATTATCAAACTGCGATCGAATCATCCAGCATCGATCAGAGAGATGATTCAAAGTGACTTTGCGAAAAGATTACAAAGTCTCGAATTAGGGCTACAAAAAACTCAAACACGACTAGAACAATTTGAGACAAAATATCAATGGTCAACAGAAACATTTATCAATCTCTTTACCAGCGATCAGCTACAGCATAGCTTTGACTTTGATGAATGGCTAGGAGAAGCATGGATGTTAACAAAATTGCAACAGAAAATCGCAATTGTGAAGGAGATTGAATTTGTTGATTGAAGAATATTTTGCCAGAATTAGAAATTTCCTGAATAGCTTAGCGATCGTGCAGAAATTCGAGCTTGAAACAGAAGCAAGAGCAGATTACATTGGATTTATTAGAAGTATCGTATATTTTCAAGATGGAACTATTCTGCACATCCGAGAGTTTGTGGATATAGAGCTATCAATTGATAGAGGTAAATATTCCTATCAATATATGGATCAAGATGATCGGCTAATCTTTCGTTATGACAATGCACCCCATCACCAAAAGCTAAATATATCAACATTCCCGCATCACAAGCATCAACAACAAGAGAACAATATTATTCCATCAGATGCACCATTTCTAGAAGAAATTTGCCAAGAAATTGAACAGATTATAAAGTAAAAATATAGGGATTTAGGGTGACATCAAACTCGTCTCAAGGTGCGATCGCCTAAGACAATAAAGCTTAGAATATTACAGTAAGACTCTGTAAATCAAGATAGTCTCAAAATATGCAGCAAGTTACTCTCGAAAAAGCGTCCCAACAACTCCCATCACTCGTTGAAGCAGTTTTGCGCGGCGAAGAAGTGATTATTTTGATGGGCGATCGCTCGGCAATTAAGCTCATTATTAGCGATCAGTCTAAACCTCGTCCAAAATTTGGCAGTGCCAAAGGATTGGTCTGGATGTCTGACGACTTCGATGAACCCTTAGAAGAAATGAAGGAGTACATGGAGTGAGGCAATTACTCGATACCCAAAAAATATGGAAATAGTTCTCAGGGGCGATCGCAAATCAACCTCTGCCCCATAACGGGATTAATAGCGATCGGACTTCTGCGATTATTGAACCGAAAGCCGCCGATATCTCTCAACCAATGGATCATGGCAAAATAAGGTAGGACTGACTTTTGATAATTTCCTTTATTCAGGCAACAGCAAACTCTGTGTGTTGTCGAATTTCTGTTGACTTGAATGGTAAGAAAAGGGGGAATTATCTTCTTCCCCCTTTTTAAGGGGGATTGAGGGCTCTCTTAGATATTTTAACTTCAGAAAGCAATTCTTAAATGGTTTCTGAGAGTTTAGCTGCAATCAATTGATTGGTTGATTGAGGTTCCGCACGTCCTTGAGTTTCCTTCATCACCTTACCGACAAAGAAGCCCAAGAGCTTAGTTTTACCTCCCTTGTACTGTTCAACTTCCTTTGGATTAGCAGCAATCACTTCATCAATGATTTTCTCTAATTCCGCACCAGCGAGAACTGTTAAACCCTTAGAGGCGACTAGATCCTTGACGGAGCCACTCTTGAGGATTAACTCAGGCAAGATATCCTTAGCGATTTTGCTGCTGATTGTGCCATCTGTAATCAGAGCAATCATTTCGCCTAAAGTCGAAGGGGTGAGGGCAATATCGCCAATCTTCAGTTTGTTCTCATTCAGATAAGCCGTAATATCACCCATCAACCAGTTAAAAACTTGCTTTGGTTCAGCACCCATGAGGATAGTCGCATCAAAGAACTCGGCAATACTACGATCGTCTGCAATCAGAGCGGCATCGTAGGGAGTTAGTCCAAACTCATGGTGATA
This sequence comes from Pseudanabaena sp. ELA645, assembly GCA_037129985.1. Classification (GTDB taxonomy): domain Bacteria; phylum Cyanobacteriota; class Cyanobacteriia; order Pseudanabaenales; family Pseudanabaenaceae; genus Pseudanabaena. The sequence goes on from JBAXTW010000007.1 coordinate 32,954, forward strand.
GCGATGACGTTGCGCCGCAGGAAGAAGTGGTAACTCTGAGCGATACTTCTCTAACGTAGTCAGTGGAACCTCGATCGCCATCAGGTCAGGTTCAGGGAAATAGCGATAGTCGCTCGCGCCTTCTTTAGAACGCATACTAATCGTGCATTGTTTGTTCTCTTCCCAGAGGCGAGTTTCTTGCTTGATCAATTCACCAGCCTCGATCGCTTCGACTTGACGATGGATTTCATAATCGATCGCCCGTTGAATGGCATTGAAGGAATTCATGTTCTTGATTTCCACCTTTGTGCCGAACTGCTCGCGACCGACAGGGCGCACCGAGATATTCACATCACAACGCAGAGAACCTTCTTGCATATTGCCATCGCACACACCGAGATAGCGCACAATCCGCCGTAGTTCTTGAGCATAAGCCGCCGCTTCTGCACCTGTTCGCATATCTGGCTCGGAGACAATTTCACATAATGGCACACCTGTACGATTGAAATCGACGAGAGAATGACTGGAACCTGAGAGGCGATCGCTACCTGCATGAACTAATTTTCCTGCGTCCTCTTCCATGTGCAAGCGGGTAATGCCAATGCGTTTAGTCGTACCATCTTCTAATTGAATTTCTAACCAACCATGCTCAGCGATCGGCAGGTCATATTGAGAAACTTGATAGTTTTTTGGGAGATCGGGATAAAAATATTGTTTGCGATCGAATTTACTGTGGGGCGCAATTTGGCAATTGAGGGCAAGTCCCGTTTTGACTGCATATTCCAATACTTTTTCGTTCAGGACGGGCAGTACCCCAGGCATACCAAGACAAATAGGGCAAACATTGGTATTGGGCGGTGCGCCAAACTGGGTTGAACAGCTACAAAAGATTTTGGAAGCAGTGGTCAACTGACTATGGGTTTCTAACCCAATCACGGCTTCGTACTTGGTCTTGGGGGCGGCGGCGGTTGCAGTCATAACTGGTTCTTGGTTCGTACTTTACTAATTGCTTTACTAATTGCTTGTAGGCAAATAATTAATTGTCTTAGGTTCTAATATAACCCTTTGCGTAATCGATATCAGGCGATCGGCAATATATTTCGCTTAAGTTTCATTAGAGGCAATTACCCACGCTTTTAGCTTTGCCGCTTAACTTTGCCGCAAAGTCACAAAAAAGCTAAATGGTGACTTATCCCCGAATCACAATAATATCCCTACCATCGGGACTCTGAGCGATCTCTGTAGTGGTGCGATCGCTAATGGGTGGCAAACCCTCACGGCGATCGAAAATCACTAACCAGCCTGTATCTAGATTCAATCCTGATAGATATTTATCCAACTGCTTTAAGCCTTCTGACAAAGGATCTCGTCTACCTTCGCGCCATACTTTTAATTCTATCCCCAAGATTATTTTACCATAGCGCAGACAAATATCCATTCTTCCCGAACCGATCGCATATTCTCGTTCCAATGTCCCACCACCATTAACCACGCGATGCAGAAAAGCCATCAATACTAAATGGGGCGCAATTTCAGGATAGGGTGTGCTTTTAAATAGAGGTTCACCATGTTGCCGCCAAAAATCCAAAAAAGCTTCTAGTAATTTTTCAGGTAAAAATGTACCTGTATCACTTAACCAAATCGGTTGAATGTAGCCAATCGAAGCAGAAGTCGTATATGCTAGCACTTTTGGCAATACTTCTTGGTAGATGGGATTCGCAATCCGCAGCCCATTCTGATTTGTACAAAGCCCCAAATCTAAGACATAGCGAATGTCATCCTGTGGCCCATCGGTTAATTCTGAACCCGCTAGGATTGGCTGAATAATTGCCCTGACGCGATCTTCTCTTAATCTCTCCGCAAGACTATCTAAATGGGTATCCTGTCTTTGAATGAGAATCTCTTTCGCCTGATTAATTAACTCAACGGTAATCAGAATCGCAGGATCATCGGCTATATATTCGGTGATTTCCTTAGCGATCGCATTGACTAACCAAGGTTGACCTTGGGTTAAATGGAAAGCTAAATTAACTGCTTCTTCGGTAAAGATTTGTCCTGTTGCTTCGGTATGTTGAGCATAGAGTCTTTTGACTTCGGCTAAATTAAAATTGCGTAAGGTAAAGGATTGCACTTTGATATTAAATGGACTAGAAGTATTTAATCTTTCACTTCCTCCTGCGGCATACTTATAATCTCTCACATCACGCATTCCCACTAATCCCACCGATTGCGGAAAGCCTTTGGGACGGTTAGGAAATCCATCGCGTAACTGGCGTAATACGCTAATCAGTGTTTGATTTTGCAGAGAATCAATTTCATCAATAAACAGTACAAAGGGACGGGATGAGACTTCCGCCCATAGACTCAAAGTGGCATTAATGCGCTGTCCTGCATCTGCTTCTGGGGCTGTTGGCGGATGGAGTTCTTTGGGTAGCCAAAATCGTGCATTTTTTGCCCATGCTCCCAAAATTGCTTTTTCGGCGATATCTGGCTGATCGGGAAAGGCGGAACCGACTTCAGCAGACACCATTAGGGCGGTATATTCACCACTGGCGGTTAGTTCTTGGGCGAGGGTGAGCATGGCGGTGGTTTTGCCGACTTGACGTGGGGCATGAATCACAAAGTAGTTACGTTGATCGATTAGTGCTTTGATCTGGGGCATACGCTCTACGGATGAGAGCATATAGTGGATTTCGGGTTGGCAGGGTCCTGCGGTGTTGAAGTATTTTCTTGGCATGGTGGGAAATGTTAAGGAATTTAATAAATGTGGTTTGAAATTGTAATTTTATATTCCGAAGGAGCGATCGCTATTGATTTTTCAACGCGATCGCCAAAGAAACTTCTATCTTTCAATGGCGCAAAAACACCAGTAAACTCAATCATCTTTGACAAGTCAACAATTCCCTCCATCCCATCTTCAAATAGCAAATGGAGTTTATAATCCGTAAGTGGTTTCACCGTCAAAACATCTTGTAGCATAATTATTCCAAAGGTTTATTTTTAGTCGCTAGTTCCCAATTCTCTAAAAGCTCTGCTTGATGTAAATTCGCCCACTCGACAACTAATTTCTCTACTTTTGATGGTTTTTCCCCAGCCAACAAACTTGCGAGAGAAATACGAATTAGTGCTTTTTGACCATTGCAACGAACATGAAAATGAGGTGGTAAATGTCCGTCATAGTACATGGTCAAGGTGATACCCTGAAATCGACTGATTTGCGGCATAGTTAAAATTTAGTGAAGAATTGAGCGATCTAGATCGGCAAAGTCTCTCCAGCTAAGAGACGCTTCGAGGCACTCAATAACTCTTCTTCGAGATAGGGCTTCGTGAAATATCCCTTAGCTCCCAGTTGGATTGCTGACTGACGATGGCGATCAGCTCCACGCGAAGTTAACATCGCCACAGGAATCTCCTTAAGTCGCGAATCTTTTTGCAACCTTGATAGCAAGTCCAATCCATCCATCCGTGGCATCTCAATGTCGCAGAAGATCATATCGCAGGGCAGACCAGCGCGGAGTTTTTCCCATGCATCCTGTCCATCCTTGGCCTGTTCCACGCGATAGCCAACCTTCGCAAAGGTCAGCGATAGCAATTCGCGTACCGTAATCGAGTCATCGACAATCAATACTGTCGGATCAGCAGCGACATCTTCTTCAATGATTGGTTGGATCGCCATACCAGAGGCGGTAGGACGTAAGCGACCACTGGCAATGTCAAAGAGTTCCAAAACGTTAGCGATCGCCATTACGCGACCATCCCCCAGTACAGTTGCTCCCGCAATCCCCGCAGGTTGGGGAATTGGTCCTTCTAATTGTTTAATTACGATTTCATATTCACCAAGGAATTGATCGACCTGCAAAGCGAGATAGCTGGTATCATTACGCAGAATAATGATGCAAAGTTCATCATTTTCTTGCTTACCATAGATGCTGCTACGGCTAAGATGGCGACTATAAGAGAGTAGATTAGATAGATGTTGAAATGGTAAAACTGTGTCACGCCAAGGTAAACAAGGCTGTCCTTGGTCATTGAGGACAATCTGACTTTGAGGTACTTCCACCATATCCTCAAATCCATCAACAGGGAAGGCAACACGGGCGCGATCGCTAATACAGAACATCGCTTTGGAAATACTCAGGGTAAGGGGTAGGCGAATGGTAAAAGTTGTCCCTTTACCAATTACCGACTCGACAATAATCACACCACGAATTTCATCCAGACAGGTTTTCACCACATCCAAACCAACACCGCGTCCTTTAAATTCATCAGCTTTAGCCGCCGTGCTAAATCCTGGTTCAAATAACAAAGCATAAACTTCCGTATCATTGAGGCGATTGACTTGCTCTTGAGTGCGAAGTCCCTTAGACACAGCACTTTGTTTGACTTTATCTGTACTAATTCCTGCGCCATCATCACTAATCGAAATAACGGTTTGATTGCCTTGGTGATAGGCTCGCACCGTTAACTTACCAGAAGCAGCTTTACCTCCTTTTTGGCGAGTTGTGGGATCTTCTAGACCGTGATCGATCGCATTGTTCACAAGATGAGTCAGCGGATCAGTTAGTTGTTCTAAAATCGCCTTATCGATGAGAGTTTCTCGCCCATAAATTTCTAGTTCCGCTTGTTTGCCGCTCTTGAGAGCGCGATCGCGAATCCCTCTAGGCAAGCGATCGCCAATTTGGGCAAAAGGAACCATGCGTGATTGTTTCAAATCATCTTGGACTTGGGTAGTAATCGTTCCCAACTGGCGAGTTACTTGATCTGTCTCAGTAACCACAAACTCAATGTCGGAAGCCGATTCCCGCACTCGGACAATTAACTCGATAATCTCTTGCGATAGAACGTGGAAAGTATTATAGCGATCAAACTCAATGCCCTCAAAGTCGCTGCTAGCAGAATTATTCGAGGTAGAACCATCGTTATAGGATGCATCAAAACTACTATAAGAGCGTCCCCGACCTGCGTTTAAAGAGGCTTCTAGTAATGAGCGATCGTATTGATCGCGCATTCTTTGAGACACATCGCTTAGCAATTGTACCTGATGCAATAAATTGGTAATAAACTGCTGCAATCTTTCTTGATCTTCTTCCAAGAGATTCCGATTGACGACTAGTTCCCCAACAAGATTATTCAAACTATCGAGGTACTTCACATCAACACGCATGGTTGAATCGGTCAGTCTTGGTTTTCTTGTGGTGGTCTGAGTTCGGGTAGGAGCGTTGGTTTTTATTGGTCCGACATCTTTAGAAAAAGAATCGCGTAATAAACCTTCTAAATCATCAAAGTCATCAACAGGCTTTACGGGAAGCTTATCGATGGCAGTCCCATTTGTGGAGGATTTACTTATTAGAGAATTAGGCGATGTTACCGTCGCTGTTGCGAGTGAAGTATCAAAACTAGTAGAATCACCCAACAATGCTTCTAATTCGTCAAAATTCATGTCATCAGAATCAAGCAATTGTTGACTATTTGTAATTTGCTGCCCAGATTGAGTTTCAACGCTCTTATTGCCACGATCGGATGAATCGATAAACTGGTTGGCTAACTGATTTTGGGTAGATGTAGAGCTACCAATCATTGCTTCTAAATCATCAAAATCAAAATTGTCATCAATGCCATTCAGTTCTTCTATTGGCGATTCTACTTCTATTGGTGAATCTTCCATTAGTGATTTTGACTCAGAGAAAAATCCCTGCATATCATCTTGGATATTCAAATCGTCCAGCGTATCTAATAAATCCAGATCATCGTGCAAATTATTTTGCAATTCATCATCTAAGGATTGCAAACTTGTAAGATCTGACTCGTCTTCATTAGCATTGCCAAACTCTCCAAATCCATCAAACTCACTAAAGTCAATAGATTCATTACCTACAAGTGAATTGGACTCGACAGCGAAATTATCATTGCTTAAGTCTTGAGAAATTTGCAGTACACTAATCTCCGAATCATCTTCACCTTGGAAAAAATCTGCCAGACTATCAATGGTATTGCTTGCCGTGATGGTTTCGATGGTTTCATCATCAAAATTTGCATTCTCCTGAATAAATGTTAACTGCTCATCAATCGTCAGCGAATCTTCTTCTAATTCATTTACCTGTATATCTGCTAGTGAATTTGATGATGGCTCTACTAATGCATCTATTGACGATAAATCATTGAGCATATTTGTGAAATCCATATCCGCTAAATCCATGACTGGATCGGAATCTGGCATATTATCAATGTCCAACAGACTATCAATACTGCTGTCGTCATCTTGAGTGAGCGATCGCTGCTCATCAAATTCAAAACCACTTATAGATGTTGAAATCGATGTTGAATCTGATGCGATATTTTCCAATATTGTTAGATCATCTTCGACACTTAAAACTTTCTCTGTCTCACCAGTAAAACTATCGCCAGTAAAACTTTCATCAGTGAACAAGCTATCTAAAGAAGATTCATTAGTGGATTCATTGGCAAGAAATTCGCCCAAACCTTCATCCAAATTTTCAGAAGCATCAGTAAAGAATCCACCCAAATCATCAACATTATTCACTTGATTCGGAAAATTTTCCAATTCACTTTGCTCTTGATTAGGCTCTGCTTCAGATATATTGGAGCCATCAAAGAAATTATCCAGACTATCGATACTGTTAACTTCATCAGCAAAGATATCTGATTGATTTGCAATTTCAATAGCCCCAATCTCAGTCTCAGATGAATCAGAAAAGAAATTATCCAGACTATCAATATTGTTTGCTTCGTCTGCAAAGGTATCTGATGGATCTACAATTTCATTAAACTCAATTTTAGGCTCGGATGAATCAGAGAAGTAATCATCTAGACTATCGACATTGCTTACTTCATCAGCAAAAATATCTAAGTTATTTTCAGGTTCACTTTCATTAAGAGCAGTAGATTGAATTGTGGTAAGTTCAGATTCATCATTAATTTCAAAAAAGTTTTCCAATTCAACAACATTGGAAAAGTTGTCAAAACTCTCAATATTGCCACTGATATCTTCTGTCTGGGGAAGATTCGTAAGTTGCTCATTCTCGGCAAAGAATTCGGGCTGACCGTCTACAAACGCAGGATGATTATCAATAACTGGTAAATCTTCAGCAGCAGCAGTTTGCTCTGTAAAGAAACTATCTATATCTTCTTCAACAGCAATATTTAATTCCTTATTAATCGAGGAATCAGGTTCAGATTCGTCCAAATTATTGTTGATCTCTATCGTGGAAGAAACTAATTCTTCATTAGGCTCATCATTATCAAAACCAAGTTCGTCAAATATACTAAAGTTAGAATCTTCTTCAGAATCAATATTAGTTTCAGCTATCGTCAAGGGAACATCAGTGATAGGGGCAAAGGCTTCCAATGCTTCGTTATCCCCAAAAATGTCGATATCATCTATCTCAGCCCCAATTGACTGAGGAATATTCATGGCGATCGCATCTGGCTCCAAGAGAACTTCATCTAGTCCCTCATCGATCGCAAAAGGATCTTCCAACAACCCTAACCCTTCTTCCTCCGAAAAAGTTAGGGCAAATGGTTCGTTAGTAGCAACTTCTTCACTAAATAAATCATCACCAAATTGGTTGTCAGTGGATACAGAATCAGCGATCACATTTTCTTGTCTTGTAAGTTCAGCAAAGTACTCTTCGCTAGAGAGCGCATCAACATCTTCTTGCAGATCTTCTTGTATTTCAGATAAATCTTTGTTTGTCAATACTTCAGATGTATCACCAAAGTCAATATCATCAAAGTTAGGCTGATCGAAATTGAGATCATCAAAATTATTTTGGGTTAAATCATCAGCAATGAATTGCTCAATCGTTTGAGGTTGTTCAGAAACTTCACCAAAATCAATGGCATCTAATTCATTAGATTGCACTTCGCTAACTAGCTCATTAGATTGCACTTCACCGAATTGCTCATCAGTAGTTGACTGATCACTAAATTGATTACTGACTTGATCATTAATATCAAATCCTAAATCAAGCCCCAGATCCACCCCAAAACTAACATCTAAATTATCATCAAAAGATTCAAAAGATTGATTAGAATTATCACTATTAGCAATCATGTCATCCAAACTTAATGACATGTTAGCAATATCAAAATCTGAAATATTCGTAGATTCAATTCCAGATTCTATCCCGAAGTTAATTCCAGATTCAACTTCAGAGTTAGTACTAAAACTAAGATCAGATTCCTGAGTCCAACTATCTTCAAGATCTTCTGGGAATAAAGAAGAGTCATCGGCGTTATTAATATTAGCGATCGCCGAAGAATCATCCAAAGATCCCTCAGTCGCGAAATCAGTTGAGAACTCACCAAAAAGTTCATCAATACTAGATTCCGCGTTACTTGGATTGATAATATTCGCTCCTTCCTGATCGTTGGAACTATCACTCAGTAAATCCGCAAAATCATCGTTACTATCTAAAGTCTGTACTTCAGATCCATGCGCCGACATCTGCGCCTCATTGGACTCAATATCTTCCCAAGCAGCATCAAAGTCAACGTCGTCATTCTCAAAGAGAATCGCTAAGGATTTCAACTCTGAAGCACCAACTTTTGGTCCATCAATATGTTGATTTTCATTAACTTCATAATCACTATCCATCCAATCCATTTGATCAACGGGAACAGCCGATAAATCAAATACTTCATCTTGTCCAGCAAATAAATCTAAACCTTCGTCTGGATCTACTTTTTGAATCGACACAACTGGAGAGGAAATTTCTGAGCTACCAGCGATCGCGACAGGAGCATCAGACACGGCTGTGAAAATTGTGCTAATTTCATCATCTTCATTGTCGGTAAAGCTGTCAGTAAAGCGGTAGGGTAGCAAATCTTGGATTTTTGGCGATACTGTAATTTCAGATTCCCGATCTGCTAGTACTAAGTCTTGGGCTTCTTTTAGCTCCCGAATCAAAATCGGTGCAAGCGTCCGATAAGAATTACTGGACTGCACGATCGCATTTTTAACTTGAGTAACAAACCTTGTCCAATGCGCCATCCCAAAGCTATTGCCTATCTCTTGGAAGTAATTGCAAATACTCTGTAACTGCGCTCGGCTTTCGGCGGAATCATCACCACGGAATAGTTGCAGCATATCCCGCATTTTTGTCGTGACTTCTTGTTGAAATATCAACTCCTGCGAAGAAATTAATTGTTCTGGTTGCTCAGTGATCGCATTCATGTCTGGAGCATCCATATCTTCATCCATGTCAAGCTCTAGACTAGCGACTCCTTGGCTACTGCGATGGGTAGATAAATCTGGGTCAATATCGGCAACTAACTGGTTTAAATATGACTCTAGTTCTGCAAAAACTGGCTTAACCCGATTATTCGTTTCCGTTGTTAGCTCATCTGAAATCTTAAAATTACCTTGCAATTCATCTAACAACTCTGACAATGGGTCAAATCCCGCCAACAGCAAACTTTTTAACCGCTCATCAACACTGATGTTGGGGTTTTCTTTGAGGATTTTAAAAAAGTCCTCTAATCGGTGAGAAACATGCTGAATGCTGACCACACCTAACATGGCGGAGCCGCCCTTAATCGAATGAGCCGCTCGAAAAAGCTCGTTAACTGATTCCGAATCATGCAGAACATCCTGCAAGTTTAATACGCCCTGCTCAATTATCTGAAGGTGTTCGCGGGCTTCCTCAATGAAGTAACCCATGATTCGCTGTTGTTGTTGTTCCGAGTTCATGACAGAATCCTCTCAAAGATTTGGGTATAAGTAACGAGCTAGAGGTGGATAATCAAGAGCGCCCTCCCGTTGTCTTATCACCCGCATCGACACGGAAACGTTCCACAGAATCTTGTAAACTACGCGCAACGCCCACCAAGTTTTGTAGCGAAGCTGACACTCGTTGCGACTCTTGCGAAGTTTCTTGTGCAGATAATTCGACCGATTGCATAACCTGTGACACAGTGCGTGAAGTTTCAGTTTGTTTAACCGTATCTTCAGTAATCGATAGCACCAAGGTTTCAATGCGGTGAGAAACTTGGATAATGTCGGTCAAGGATTGACGGGCTTGTTCAGCACGTTTTGTACCATCAATAACCTGCTGTGTACCGACTTCCATCGCCTGCTGTACGTTACTGGTTTCACTTTGAATTTGCAATACAATTTGTTCAATTTCTTTCGATGCTTTGGCAGCGCGATCGGCTAGTTGTCGAACTTCGTCCGCAACGATCGCAAAACCACGTCCTGCATCACCTGCTCTCGCCGCCTCAATACTGGCATTAAGTGCTAACAAGTTGGTACGCGAGGCGATCTGAGAAATTAAACCCACGATCTTAGAAATTTCTTGTGAAGATTCGCCTAAACGCTTTACCTTACGAGTCGTTTCGGCAACAGTTTCGCGAATGTCTAAAATACCAGCTACGGTACGTTCCACCGCGTCACCGCCCTTGATCGCCGTTTCGGATGCAAGTTTCGCCACCTGCTCAGCCTCACGCGCACTTTCAGCTACCCGTTGAATTGATTCGGTCATCATCTGCACGGAATTTAAGGTGACACTTAACTCTTCAGCTTGACGTAACGCATCCGATGACAAACTGCGAGCAAAAGCCTCATTTTCGCGAGAGCTTTCGTTTACTTGACGCGCCGCAATTTTTACTTGGTTAACAATCTCGCGGAGATTTTGAATCGTGAGGTTAAAGGAGTCGGCAACCGCACCGAGGACATCGGCTGTCACCTCAGCTTGCACAGTTAAATCACCACGCGCCGCGCCCTCTACGTCATCGAGTAAGCGAATAACTTGACGCTGTAAATCTTCTTTGGCTTGTTCGAGATCGGCAGCTTTTTTCTGGGATTCCGCCGCGTTGGATGCTAAGGATTGCAGCATCTGGTTAAAGCTAGTGGCGAGCTTACCAAATTCATCTTCACTATAGACCACTGCCCTTGGTGTCATATCGCCATTAATGACTGCCTCAAATTGGGCTTGGAGGTTTTCGGTGGATTTATCAATAAAGTTCGCCGATCGCCTTCCTAGTCCCCAAGCGATCGCGCCACTCGCCAAAGCCGAAGCTCCAGCCATCATCCAACCCGTATTCCGTAAATTTTCGCGCTGATCTTTATTTGTGATCGCGCCCGTAGCCATATTCGTAACTACTCCCGCCGCCACCATCGCCAGAACTCCCGCCGCGATCGCGGTGATAAGGCTCTTGGTTTTCAGGGGCATATTGTCAAAGGGGGAAAACAAGCCACCCTGTTCCGAAGCTTCGGCGACCACCTCCCCCCCTCCACGCTGACCACTTGTGGCTGAACCGAGCGACCCTAAGCCAAATAACTCAGCCTCATTGCCAGTTTGACTAAAATTGGCTTGACTAAACCTTGTGGTCGGGTTGTCCTTACCAATCGATGTCGTATTACTTGGGCGGAATGAAGTTGAAAAATCTTCACCACCAAAGTCTGACAGGGAGCGATCGGCAACCATTTGGGTTGTGTCAGGATCGCGGAATGAGGTCGAAAAAGATGAATCACTCATATCATCAAAATCGTCAAACTCATCCATAAAGACAACATCGCTGTTACTTGAGCTATCAGGGCTAGGGCTTTTGTAATTATTAGAGTTAGAGTTATAACTTGGACTTGCGATCTGCGTTTCATTACTATAGTTGTACTGACTAGCCCCATTCATCGAAGATCCAGAGCTAAAATCTTCAAAATCAAACTCTTCGCCCATCGTATGCACCTGTCCACCAGTTTGACCAGTAGACGATCCTGAAGCCCAATCTCCTTGTCCTTGTGTATAGGATGTCGATGGATTGTCTTCGTAAGCATATTGTTTATTTTGAAAGTCAGTTGCGGACAAACTGCCCATATCGTCGTTCAGATCCAGTCGCTCCTTGGCCGCCGCAATACCGCTATGAGCATATTCAACAATTGAGCTTTCATCAGTCAATCTCAGAACATTTTCATACTCATTGATTGAATCTTGATAGCGTTCTAGGGCAAGATTAGTATGGGCATGCAGTAACCGATACATAGGCTCATTAGGACAACCTTTAACCAGTTCTTTGGTTAATTTGGCAGCTTGCTGGTAGTCTCCTTGCATATATGCTGAGGAGGCTTTTTCATATTCTTTTTGATACTGTGTGCCTGATGTCATGTCCTTTCTCCTAAAATCCCTAGAAAATCTACTGTCTACTTAAAGTCGTTTTGAAACCATCTAAAAATCGTTAAGAAGCCCATCGAGCCGATCGCAAGATATTAACTTGATCCAAGAGCTTTAATGGTTCAGCACCCTCCATTTTCCACTCACCTTTAATAAATGGAGCCATGCCGTCAGTGCTATTTCTAGACACAGATAGTTGCGTCGGATCGAGCCAAGCCATGACACTAATTTGTTCTACCGCCAGCCCTAACATCATGCCCTGATCTTCGATCGCAATGATAGAGATTTCGGAGCGATCCGTATTAACGGGAGGGATTTCCCCCAAGAACTGACCGAGATCGCCAACCCAAACTACCCTACCTCTTATATTAACAGTGCCTAACAATAGCGGCGAAACATTCGGCATGGGGTTAATTCGATCTGGTGCATATTCTAGTACTTGACTGACTCCAATTGCAGGCAAAGCAAATTCAATTCCAGAAGCCACAAAAAACCTTAGGTGTAGCTCACCTTCTGGGGCTTCGAGTCCTTGCTCAAAGTCAGTAGCCTGATCTTGTCCGAGACCAGGGAAGAAGTCTTGGTTTCCTACCATAATTTTGGAAGCTCTGCCTTGTAAAATTGCAACTTGGTTGATGTCTTAAATGATGTATTGAATATTGAGTATGTTATGTCTAGAATATTAGACGTGTTTTGTCTAAGTTTTAATAAACACTTAAGTTTTTCGTAGTAACTGTCGGACAGTGCCAACTAGTTCTTGAGGCTGAAAGGGTTTAGCGATATAAGCATCGGCTCCTTGCTTCATTCCCCAGTAGCGATCAAATTCTTCGCCTTTAGACGAACACATCACAACGGGAACGCGCTCAGTTTTAGGATCACTCTTGATCCGACGGCATAGCTCATAGCCATTCATGCGGGGCATGACAATGTCCATAACGACAATATCTGGGCAATTACCGAGAATTTGCTCTAGGGCTTCCACCCCATCACCTGCCGTTTGTACGGTCAAACCGCTACCTTTAAGTAAGTCCTCTATCATTTCTCTCTGTGTGACACTGTCTTCGACCACCAGAACTGTACTCATACCTGAATGCCCCGATAGGATTCTTCCATTAGCTAATCACTCAACACCAGAAACTATAGCGGATATATACAAAATAAGTTAACGCTTTAAGTTAACCCTTAATGATGGATCAAACTGTTCATATTTTAGTCTTCTCTAAGAAAGAAGTTTGAGATAAAGCCAAAAGTCAAGACACAAAATAGCATATATATGCTTTCGCCTACATAAATATCTCAAAAGAATTAGTTTAGCAAAGCCATCGCAATGCTTTTGAGATATTAGATAACACGATCAAGTGTGCGGTACTGTACCGCCTCCGCTACATGGACGACTTGGATATCTTCGAGATCGGCGAGATCGGCGATCGTGCGAGATACCTTGAGGATGCGATCGGTCGCTCTTGCGGATAATCCCAAACGCTTAATCGCCGCTTCTAATAAATCACGCGATGCATCGTCTAATTTGCACCATTGACGCAAATGCCTTGATTGCATCTGGGCATTGCAATTCACCTTGGCTTCGGATTGAAAGCGATTTTGCTGGATTTTGCGCGATCGCTGAACTCTTTCTTTGACAGCATTAGAGTTTTCGCCCTCTGGAGATCGCGTCATTTCCTCTGGCTTTAATCTAGAAACTGTTACCTGCAAATCAATACGATCCATTAGCGGACCCGAAAGTTTTGCCCAATATTGTTCACGCTGGCGTGGTGTGCAAGTACAAGGCTGCACTGAGTCGCCGTAATAGCCACATTGACAAGGATTTGTACTCGCGATCAATGTAAACTGAGCTGGAAAGGTTACTGATTGACGGGTGCGGGAAATACTGACAAATCCATCTTCTAATGGCTGCCGTAAAAATTCTAGTACATCTCGTTTAAATTCCGTTAATTCATCAAGAAAAAGTATCCCGTTCGTTGCGAGGGTTATTTCTCCAGGTCTTGGAAAACTGCCACCGCCAACCAATGAGGGCCCAGAGGCGGAATGATGGGGGCTACGAAAGGGGCGATCGCTAATTAATCCTTTGCCTTTGAGTAAACCTGCTACTGAGTGAATCCGCGTGACTTCGAGGGCTTCATCAAAATTCATGTTCGGCAAAATACTGGGTAAGCGTCTCGCCAAAAGAGTTTTTCCTGAGCCTGGGGGACCGACAAAAATCAGGTTGTGTCCACCTGCGGCAGCAATTTCTAGGGCGCGGCGGGCTTGTTGTTGTCCTTTAACATCTTTGAGATCGAGTTTAAATTCGCTTTCATTCCATTTAATTTCAGGATTAGCGACTTCTGGCGCATACTTGTCGGGATTTGCCAGAAAGTCGCCCACCTCTGTGATACTTTGCAACCCATGGACAGACAAGCCTTTAACAAGAGCAGCTTCTTGAGCATTTTCCTTGGGGACGACAATTCCCACCATACCTAATTTTTGAGCAGCCGCAGCGATCGGTAACACGCCTGAAACAGGGCGCAGAGAACCATCGAGGGAAACTTCGCCTAGAAATAAATGATCGCCGAGCAACTGGGGATCAACCTGTTCTGATGCTGCGAGAATGCCAATACTAATTGGTAAGTCAAAAATCGGTCCTTCTTTACGCAGGTCGGCGGGGGTAAGGTTAATCACGATCTTTCGCATCGGAAAGGCATAACCCGCATTTTTGATCGCCGCTTTTACTCGTTCGCGGCTTTCCTGTACGGCGGTGTCGGGTAAGCCAACGAGGGTAATTCCAGGCAAGCCTCCTGACACGTCAACTTCTACCCCCACTTGGATAGCATCAATACCTAAAATTGCTGCGCTCCAAACTCTTGCTAGCACTTTTTAAAACTACGCTTTATAAAATATTATTTTCCAAGAATATCACATCTGGTTTTTTGATAGTGTCATGAATTATTCGCGTATGAGACGAGCCTGCTGTAGGGCAGAGCATTCCCACAAAAATCTACAATTTTTTAGGCAATTTTAACATAGGGGATACTCTGCCCAAGCCTCGCAACGCAGGGGCAAGTTATCGATGAAAGCACAAAGGGTTGAGCATTTGCGTTTCAAGATGATCCTAGAGAGTATAAAAATATTGGCGCAAATGCTCAACCCCTACAAGTTTGTGTTTATAGGGTTTTGAGTTCGCGAATAATTGATGACACTAACGTAAAATAAGAGTTTTAACCGCAAAATCTTTTGAAGCACGGGAAATATGAAAATTAATCGACTGCATGAACTTAAGCAAAAACTTAGCAGTGAATCAGATTTATCGAAGATCTGGTTATTTTATATGGATCATTTTGCGGACAAGCCAGAATTTCTGGACGTGGGCGATCGTGCCGAGAATAAATACTTAGATACTGTCATCCGCAGAACTTGTCAGGAAATGTTTGGCAAGGAAATAAAGATTACGGACTCTTTGCTAATTCACATTGAGAAATATCGGTTATTTCATGGCGCTTTCCAAGTTAAAAAACGTATTGGAGGCGTGATTTTCTTCGAGGATATAAAAGTCGGATTGCTTGCGGTATCGGCGGATTATCCACCAACGGATATGGTTAAATATTCACGCTTTTCTGAAATGCGCCCCATGTCAGCACCTCAAGACTACAACCTTAATTAAGTGATTCGCCCGCGAAGCTAGCGAATCACTTTTTTTGCAACCTAGGCGATCGCCTTTGATGATGCGTAAGTTTTCTCATGAATCTGTTCATGGATTTTTTCGTGAATTTGTTGATGTATCAACGAAGTGAGATCGTCAATTGGTTGCCATGATGAGTCAAAAGGATGAGAGACTAGGCTGCAAGCATTCCATGTAGATTTAACATGAACATCTAATTTTTCACAAACTCCCCCCCTGCGCCCCTCAGGGTTGTAGTGCTTACATAATCTACAAGTTTCGACCGATTTATCTAAAGAGTCCATAGACTTTATTTGGCTTAGCCAAGATTTTTAAAACTGTTTTATTAATTAGGTTAATTATCTCAGGTATACTTTTGCGGTAAATCAGCCTTAAATCTTGATTGGGAAAAGGCTTTAGCGATCCCAAAGAAAACATTAACTTAACAAATTCTTAATTGATTGCTGTAATGCTTTCATGACAATCTTTTTGAGATTTTTTGAGTTTTAAGTTGCTTATTTTAATAATTAAAACAATATAAAGATGTTTGTTTTTTGCAATTAAATTAAGCATTTTTACCTATACAAACAAAAAAAGTGATGCATTGCACCACCTTTTTTCGTAGCCCAGAACTTTAGTTCTGGGTTCTCCCAAATTCTATTTATTTCATAGCAACTTCATGAGGTATGGCTATTTTTGCCGCTTCTGGTTCAATGCACTTAGCTGTGCCGACAGTCTGGCAAAGATGATCGGGCATAGCCGATCCTGAGGGATCGAGTTTGGCGGCTAGGTGGGGATATTTGATGCGTCCATGATTTCGTTCTTTCCACACTTGGATAAACACTGGCGCAATCCGATCTAGATCTTCCCAAGTCAACGAGCAATCCTTGAGTTGACCATCATCCCATCGCGCTTGAAAAATTCGCATTAACAGATTTTTGCCTTCTTCGATGGTGGTATCAGTACCTAGCGATCGCAGAGCCGCTTCACAGGCATCAGCTAACATGACTACGCCAGTTTCACGAGACTGGGGAATTGGTCCAATGTAGCGAAAATCCGCATCTACCACATGTTGCGATCGCTTTTGGGCTTGGCAATAAAAATAGGAAATTGAGATAGTTCCCTGATGCTCTGGAATAAATGCTTGGAGCATTTCGGGTAAGTGATACTTCTGGGCTAACTTGATTCCGCCTGAAACATGTTCTTTGATAATTTGGGCGCTGCGCCAAGGATCATTGAGAATGTCGTGGGGATTGGGTTGCCCCGTTTGATTTTCAATAAAATATTCAGGGCGGAGCGTCTTGCCAATGTCGTGATAGAGCGTTCCTGTTCTCACTAAGGTGGTGTCGGCTCCGATTTCACGCGCAGCCGCTTCGGCGAGGTTGGCGACAAATAAAGTATGTTGAAAAGTGCCAGGAGTTTCGGTGACTAATCGTCTTAAAAGTGGGCGATCGAGGTTGGCAAGTTCGGCAAGACGAAAAGGAGTTAAGGCGTAGGAAATATGCTCTAGATAAGGAATTGCGCCTAATGCCACGATCGCGGAAATTAGCCCGCCTGATGCATATTGCAAAGCCGTAATCAGAATTAAGACAGGCGGTGTTGTGCCACCAATGATCGCGATCGCCATATATACGGCGGCTTGGACTAGCGCTACGAGTAAACCTGTCGCCGCAAGGTGCGATCGCGTCAAAGGACGATTGGTAATTGCGGCTGCGACAATTGCCCCAATTAATACAGGGCTGAGGGCTAATAAATCGGCACTAATGGCGATCGCTAATAAGCCAGATGTCAGACAGGTAATCAAGACTGCTAAGCGAGAACTGTAAAAACTACCGATGATTAGCCCCATACTCGCCAATGGTACAAATACGAGCATACTCGGAACCATTAGGACTGAGGCAAGGGTACTGCCCGTACAGATAATCCCCAGTGACAACAAATCTTTGTTGTGCAGTTTAACTTTGAGTAAAAATTGCCATCGACGATTGGCATAGCCAAAAATGCCAAAGGCGATCGTAGTCGCGCCCACCATCAAAAGCAACCCTTTAAAATTAAATTGCCTCTGAGTCATTTTCAATTCGTCCAAAATGACAAACTGGCGTTCAGTAATTTTCTCGCCCCCTTTAACGATTAAATCCCCCTGTTTGATTGAAATCGTCTGCTTCTGTACAGATTCCGATGCTTTAATCGCTCTTTCGGTCGTACCCAGATAATCAATGGTCAAATTTGGCTGGACTGTGGCGATCAGTAACGCGATCGCCATCGCTCGATGTTCTTCGTTAGTTGGTAAGTTCTTGAGACTGGTGATTCGTTTCTGCAACATACTTTCTGGCAGTCCGACCACAATTCCCGATGCTTGAATATTACTTAAAGCTTGACGGATGAGGTTTTTATTTGCTTCCCACTCCTCATTGGTCATTTCTAAGAGGCGATCGCGAAACATCTCTGGTCCAGTGGCAGCTTTTACCTGAGTCTGTGAATAGGCGCTACGAACCTCAGTAATTTTATTGAGCAGTTTTTGATAGTTATCAGGGCTGGCATTATTTTTATATAGGGCTAGTTCTGCTAGGGCAAGGGCTGAAATTTCTTGCTCTTTATTCAGATCCTTGTTACTAAAACTGGTTAGGCTATTAGCTTTTTCTTGTAACTGCTGCCACTCCAGATTAGAAATTCGCCTTAAATAGCGCTGGCTTTCGTCACTGAGGATTTTGAGATCGACGTATGGTAAATTTCCTGAAGATATGCGTAATTGATCGCCTACGCGCAATAGCTCTTCTAAATGTATCCCTGATTTCGTGTCAAACTCAGGATTACTGCGGTAAACGGGTACTACTTGCTGTTTGGCTAGCTCTTGAGCTTGTTTAGTCGCTTCAATGTCAGTGACTTCTAAAGTCTTTGGCGATCGTAGGTCTTGATCAATAAATGTCCCAGTTGTCAAACGTGGTTCAGCATAAAAGCGAATACTCAGAGTTGAAATCAGGCAGACAAAGGTAATTCCTATAATCGCGCTCCCAGACCACTTTCGAGATGGGCGATAGGTCGTTTCAGGGAGCGATGATGCATGGGTGGGAGCAATTCCCATAGTTTAATTACTCTGGTTTTAATTAATCGCGTTAAAAGGGCTTGCAATATTTAGCTTGCAGTATTTAACTTGCAATATTTCAATTGGCGATGCAAGCGATCGCAGAAAACGTATAGATCTAGATTTACCAGATTTTTCTCAAAAAAACAAAAAATCTGCTTTTTGTTTTTTTGATTACAGAGAAACCCAAAAGAGATTTTTTAAAAATAAAAATAAAAAAATAATAGGAAGAGTAAGACATAAGCCGGGTTCTGTTTCAGGCGTTTTATCAACAACCTTAGCGGTTATCTATCTGGGATATTTGTTACCAAATACCTCATGCGGCACACACCTAATAGCGATCGCCTAGTTTTCACTAGACTCTTGCGTTCAGCAACGGATACAAGATCCAACGAAGATCTCAGCACTTGTACCCTCTCGCCTTGCTTCCAACTGGGGTTTACCGAGCCAGAGCCTCACGACTCTGCTGGTGCGCTCTTAACGCACCTTTGCACCCTTACCCTTTAACAGGCGGTATTTTTCTGTGGCACTATCCTCACGATCGCTCGCACTGGGCATTATCCAGCAGCCTGATCTTCATGGAAGCCCGGACTTTCCTCAAAACCTATTCTCAAATTTTATTTTGATCTAAGTTTCGCAACCGCACGCTTACTCTTCTTACTTACTATTATGACTTAATTACAGCTTAAATTAGTGTAGAGAAAAGTTTAAAAGTGCCGCTTCGCGGCACTTTTAAACCGTTTTATGTCTGTATCGCAGTCAAAAATGATAGACATTGTGAGCGTTGTCTGATAAACCATTAGCTAAGATTTGTATATGGGTTTTAAACGCTATGCGCCAGCTTAATTTTGTTGTCTTTTTTATCGTTGCTCTCGCCTTAGTTTTATTTTCTTTGCAAAATACGGCTCCCGCGTCTATCCAAATTGTCCCTGATCTAAAAGTCGCCGCGCCGATCGCTGTTGAACTAATTTTGGCAATGGGATTAGGTGCTGTTTTGGCTTGGATGTTCAGTATCTGGTCAGCCTTACAAAAGTCGCTGGATATGCGAAACAAAAATGTGCAAATTAGAAATTTGCAAGAAACCGTACAGAATTTGAGCGTGGAGATTGAGGAGCGCAAGCGTTTGGTTTCGGCTTCGGCGATCGATGTTGAGATTGACGAAGATAAATCTAAAAACTAAATTAGATCTTGTTCTCGTTGGCGTTGCAGAAAGTTGAATTAACCGCCTATTTTTTAACCACTGGATCTTCTTCTTCGGGCAGGTATACAAACCGATTAAGACTATTGGCTAAATCTATGGCGGCTTGGCGATCGCGCATGGTTTCGAGCATATATTTTTGACCAGAACGCATGATTATTCTGGGATCAAAAAATACATTCTGATAGCTATCAGTTGAATATACAACGTCAATCTTGGCGATATCTGTAAATTGATATTGATTGATTTTGGAGCCAAAAATTGATTTATGAGTATGTTGAAATTTACTTTCAAATTTGTCTAATAATATTTCATCATGTTTAAAGGGAGAGTTCAAAGCACTCCATAAAAGTGGCAGTCCAAATAAAGCGGAAAAAGCGAGAAAGCCTAAACTCAAGTAGCTAAAAGCATTACTAGAATTAAAACTATTGTCTGATGTATAGCTAAATGACTTTTGTTTAGATCTTAAGAATAAATTTACAGGATCGACAATAGCGTAAGCGGTTGCTCTACTAGTAGTAAGCGGCTCCTTTTCTCCAGTATTAGTCAAAAACGAAAAAATAACCGTAGACCTATTCATAGTATTAAATTTAACACCTTGAACAAACTGGTAATTTGACTTTTTTTGTTGACCAAAACTTAAGAAATCTGATTGAATAACTTCGCAATTAACTTGTCTTGGGTTCACGCGATCGCAACTAACTTTGGTAGATACTCTTAATGCTGAGATAGAAGAGCCTATATCTAACATGTAAAGAGGGGCAAAAATAAAAGCATTGACAAAAAACACGCTGAAACCAGCCATCAATATGCTGCCCACCAAAGATTTTTTAGGTGAAGCAATCAGAATCTCTGTACTTGTTTGGTTGATAATTTTCATAACTGATTTTCATAATTAATCACGATCTTCTTCGATCCGACTTGCACCTTTTTCGTATAGTTTACAAATACCGCGACGACTGGCTCTAATAAAATCGCAAAACAATTTGATATCAGGATTATTGGCAAAATCAGGCGAAGACTCTAGAAACTCGATCGCTTGAGTGCGATTGCGATCGGACTTGTATAAAACCTCATAGGCGGCGAGAATTGTGCGGCGGCGCTCATGTCCAAACCCATTGCGACGCAACCCAAGGCGATTTAATCCAAATACCATATTCGTGTCCACAGCCATGCAATAGGGCGGCACATCCATGCCAAGGCGAGTTTGTCCGCGAATCATCGAATATGCCCCGATGCGCGTAAACTGATGCACGACCGAATCACCGCCCATAAAAGCATTATTCTGAACTTCCACATAACCCGCTAGCAATACGTTATTAACTAAAATCACCCGATCGCTAATCGTGCAGTTATGGGCAACATGTGCGCCCGTAAAAAATAAATTGTCATTACCAATTTTTGTCGCCGAGCCTTCTTTCGTGCCGCGATTTACAGTCACATATTCTCGCAACACATTGCGATCGCCAATTTCCACAAAACTAATTGCGCCTTTGTAAGAAGTATCCTGCGGCTCTGAGCCAACGATCGCCCCATAGCCAATCTGGTTATCATGCCCAATTTTGGTATGCCCCGTAATGATCGCCCTCGCCCTAATCTCGCAGCGATCGCCGATCTCCACAAATTCATCGACAATCGCATCGGCTCCAATGGTCGTACCTTCACCAATTTTTGCGTCAGGATGGACGATGGCACGGGGATGAATTGTGATATTTGGATTGATATCAGTGGGTGAAGGTGGCATAGAAATAATAGATCGTTTTTAATTTCAGCAATTAGAGAACCAAGAACTAAAGTTCTTGGCTGAAAGCTAAAGTCAGTTAAAACTGACTGATTCCTGATTTTCAACCCGTTTCAACGGATTTTAGCTTTCAGCCCGCAATTTATTGCAGGGTATTCTTAAAACAAGCAACAGTTTACTCTAATTGGCTGTCAAGATCCCGAATTTATACAGTCGTTGCACAATTTCGGCGAGTATTTCTGTCGGACTCGTATTTGACTTTTGCAAGATTTTCTGAACCGATCCACTCAGACGAATGTAGTCATCATTGTTCAAATCCTTGGCTGTGAGAATGACAATCGGCGTTGTCGTCATATCCATATGCTGTTGCAATCGGAGTAAATGAATAAATTCAAATCCATCCACATTTGGCATCATTAAATCCAGCAGAATTAACTGCGGAACTTGATGCAGCATGATTTCTAAAGCTTCATGTCCATCTTGAGCATCAGAAACAATACAGTTCTCTTTTTCCAACATCCGTTTCAGCATTGATCGCACATTGCTGTCATCTTCCACAACTAACACCGATAAGCGAGCTTGTGGATCAGCACGATATTTATCTATAGTTGTAATCAGGCGATCGCGATCGATGGGTTTAAACAAATAGTCATTTGCCCCGACTTCATAGCTTTCATGCTGCTCATCATTAATTGTTAGCAAAATGATCGGAATTCCTGATGTTAAAGGCTGACACTTTAACTCCTTCAGCACTTCCCAGCCACTCATTGTCGGCATCTGAATATCTAAGATAATCACATCGGGCAGAATGTCCTGAGCTAGGTTAATTCCCTCTTCGCCACTAAATGCGGAATAAATTGCTGCACCAAGATCACCGAGATACGATTGTGTATATTGATGGACAGTCAGATCATCATCAATTACCAAAATCGATGGTTGGCGACCGCGAAACTTATCGGAACGCTTATACGGATTTTTAGAGTTTTTTAATCGCTTGGGTTGCAAATTTTGCAGATTCTTTTTTGCCAATTCATAATTGACTGGCAAACGCACTGTAAAGGTCGAACCCTTACCCAACTCGCTCTCCAACATAATGTCCCCACCCATCATCTGACAAAGACGTTGACTAATCGCTAGCCCTAAACCAGTGCCACCATATTGTCGAGTTGTCGAGTTATCAACTTGATTAAAAGCTTGAAAGAGATTTTGGATATTTTCAGGGCTAATGCCAATGCCTGTATCGCTGATCTCGAAACAGAAATATTCAGCCTGATCAAGGTTTTGCGGATCAAGGATTTGCGGCTCAAGGGTTTGGCGAGTGACTTTGACTTTGATTTCACCAGACTTGGTAAATTTACCCGCGTTACTCAAAAGATTAAGCAGGATTTGACGTAAGCGCGTCATGTCTGTACGAATATCGCCAAGATCAGCATCGCAATCTATTTCTAAATTATTATTGTTTTTAATCAAGAGTGGCTTGACCGTAGTGCAGGTATCCCACACTAGCATCGGCAAATTGAAATCATCGAAATGGATTTTTAATTTACCCGCTTCGATTTTAGTCATATCGAGAATGTCGTTAATCAAATCCAATAGATGACGACCAGCCTTATAAATCTTCTTAAGATCATCCCCAAAGTCCTCTACCCCCAACAAAGCTACGTCTTCTTGTAACATTTCGCTGTAGCCAATGATTGCATTTAAGGGCGTGCGAAGTTCGTGACTCATATTCGCCACAAATGAGCTTTTGGTGCGATTGGCTTCTAAGGCGCGATCGCGAGCGAGGGAAAGCTCTTCATTCATCATCCGTAGTGCTTCTTCATCCCGTTTACGCCGCATCAAAGCTCCCAACTGCATAGCGATCGCGCCAATCAGCCCCACTAATTGTTGATCCTTGTCATTGGGAGACATCATGAAAAACGCCATAATGGCAACAACTTTAGAATCAGCACTGACGGGAATAGCCAAACCCGATTGCAAACCGCATTCCAACGCAGGATATTTACGAATGAAGTGTAGTTCTGTTTCTAAGGAAATATCCCAAATCCATTCTGGATGTTGATGTCCCCACACCCTCCCAGGAAATCCTATCCCCGAAGGGAAAGACATCTTTTCACTGCATTCTCGAAACACGTCTAAACCTTCAACACTTGCATACCATGCAGGGCTACATACTAGAACCTGACGATGATCAGTCTCAGGAACCCAAGCTTCGCCATAGACCCACCCTGTAAATTCACAAATTTTCTTGAGGGTAATTTCTAAGGCTGTTTGAAAATCACTGGCCGCACTAATGTCTAGAGTTAAATTTTGCAACAATTGTGATTCTTCTTCCGCCCGCTTCCTCTGAGAAATATCTTGAACCGTCCCTTCAAATCCGATTAATACATTATCAACATTGCGAACGGCGCGGACATTTTCAGAAATCCAAATTTTGCTCCCATCCCGCCGATAAACCTCAGACTCAAAATTAGATACGGTTTCATGGGAGAGCAGGATATTTATAAAATCTTGACGGCGACGGGGGTTTACATAGATCTGATTAGCAATATTCGTTACACTCGCCATCAGGGATTCGGCGGAAGGATATCCGTAGATTTTTGCCAACATCGGATTTGCGATCAAATATCGCCCATCAATAGTGGTCTGAAAAATTCCCTCGATCGCATTTTCAAAAATACTTTGATATTTCGCTTCTGCACTCTCCAAATCATTGCGTAACTTGGATGTCCGCAACTTTAATAATTTATGAATATCGGCAGCCTGTTGCACTACCTGAGTTAGCTCGTCCACCCGAAACGGCTTGGTGATATATTTAAACACTTTTGACTGGTTAATCGCGTCAACCAGATCATGCACATCTGTGTGAGCTGTGAGGATAATCCGTATAGTATCAGGATAGGTTTCGGCAACTTGAGTTAAAAATTCTGTCCCCGACATCATCTGCATTCTTTGATCGGAAATGATGATGCCAATATCTGGTTCCCGCTCTAATATGGCCAGCCCTTCAAATCCATTTTCAGCTTTGAGGACGCGATATCCTTTATGAAAAATTCGCTGAAGTAGATCTAAGTTATCGACTTCATCATCAACGATCAATAACTTAGTTTTTGGAGAGATGTTCATGATTCTGTCGGATAAATTGGGTTAAGTTTTAAAATACTGACGCTTTAGTATGATTGGCTAGACGCGATTGAATGCAAAACTAGCAAATTTAGCGTATCCAATATCGTTTACTATGCAACATTTCTATTACTCCAATATTAATTTAACCAAAAACAGATTATGAAAATTGTATTAACGGGTGCTACGGGCTTTGTCGGCGTGAAATTGGTAGAGCGATTACAGGCTCTGAATCATCAGACTATCATTTTAACTCGCAATCCCAAAAAAGCCGCCAACCAGTTCCCCAAAAAATTTTTTCCAAATGTGGAAATAGTTGGCTATAATCCCTTGAAATTGGGCGATTGGACGGATGCGATCGCTGGCAGTAACGCCGTCATTAACCTCGCAGGGGAACCTCTGGCGGGAGTGCGTTGGACTGATAAGCGCAAGCAGGAAATTCGAGATAGTCGCATTCTAACCACAAAAATTTTGGTGGAGGCGATCGCTAAAGCATCAGTGAAACCAGAAGTTTTCATTAGTGGATCAGCGATCGGATTTTACGGTACCAGCCTTGATAAAAGTTTTGATGAATATAGTGATGGTGGTCAAGACTTTCTAGCAAATGTTTGCAAGGATTGGGAAGCAGCAGCCGATGGTGTGACCGATGTTGGTGTCCGTCTGGTCAAGCTCCGCACTGGCATCGTGTTGGGCATGGGTGGGGCGATCGCCAAAATGCTACCGATTTTTCAAGTTGGCGGCGGCGGCAAAATTGGCAGTGGCAAGCAATGGTTTTCATGGATACACCGCGATGATCTCGTGAGCTTGATTTTATATGCCTTGAATAATTCGCAAATTGTTGGTGTGTTGAATGGTACGGCTCCGCAGCCAGTCACTAATGAAGATTTCACAATTGCCTTTGCCAAGGCGCTTAAACGCCCTGCTTTTTTACCAGTTCCTGCGGCGGCTCTAATTTTGTTGTTTGGTGAAAGTGCGATCGTCCTGTTAGATGGTCAGCGAGTTTTGCCGAAAAAAGCAGAGATTAACAAGTTTGTGTTCAGTTATCCAGATATTGATTCAGCCTTGGAGCAAGTTTTTGCCTAGAGATTTGTCTCAATATTAATCGGACTTAGAATTAATCGGACTTAGACAAAATCAAATACTACGCTATCAATGGTGGTTTGAATCTTAAATCAGAGGCTTTAGAACACTACATGTAACATTTGTCGAAAGTTTAATATAGTCCAATATTTAAGTCATAGGTGCAACTAAGCATATAAAGCAAAAAAAGCTGTAATACGTCTGCACTGCATTATGGCTTTTGAATCTGGCTTTTAATTAGCCTAGATACTTAGGACTTGAGCAATATTTATAAAATGGCAACTAAGCGAAAGTCGTTTTTTGTCGTATTAAAAAAAATTAACAGATATATCTATCTTTTTTTGCACTTATCGGTTAGAGTTTGCGGGTGAACATTTTGTCAATGTTCTCAACAAACAAAAACCTAAGTCATGAGTCTTAGGAATCCCTGTTGCTACAGCGCGGGGTAGATATCAACTAGTCTAGTGGTGTGATGTTCGGTTTCTAATCCCAAACTGAATGCCCAGACTGAATGCTCAGGCTGAAAACCCAGACTGAGGAGCAAACACTAGGAGTTAATTACAATGGGAATTTTTACTAAGCTCAAAGATTTTGTTGGTTTGTCTGAAGCTCAAGAGTACGAATATGAGTACGATGAAGCTTCTAGCAATGAATATCAAGGACTTTATCAAGAAGAAAATGGCGCGATCGCTGCACCAGAGCCTGAAGAAGCACCGACTCGTCGCACCCGTGAACGTCCTACAGCATTAAGAGCAACGCCCGAAGGTATGAGCAATGTAATCGGTATGCCCAACGCTGCAAACGGTTTATCCCAAGTGTTGGTAATTGAGCCTCGCAGCTTTGAAGAAATGCCTCAAGCAATTCAAGCATTGCGCGAACGCAAATCTGTCGTGCTTAACCTTACTATGATGGACCCCGAACAAGCTCAACGTGCTGTTGATTTCGTTGCAGGTGGTACTTATGCGCTAGATGGACATCAAGAACGCATTGGCGACAGCATCTTCTTGTTTGCACCTTCCTGTGTTCAGGTGACATCTCAGTCTTCCGTATTGACCGATGCACCAATGACACAGCCTCGTGTAGTACGTCCAACCGCCGCACCTGCTCCTGCATGGGCTGCTGAAGCACCTATTAGCCGTTTCGCGCAATAGTGTTTTGCGGGATATTCTAGTTAATTATTGGTAAATTCTTGAAAGCTCAACTCAGTATTATCGGTGGCGGTGTAATGGGTGAGGCAATCTTATCTTGCCTTATTGATAGTCAGATTTACATGCCATCCGATGTCTGCGTGAGTGATCCGATGCCAGAACGTCGCGATCTCCTCGCAAAAAAATATGGCGTACAGGTTACGCCGAATAACTTGGTGGCTGCCGATGCAGAGATTATGCTGCTGGCAGTTAAACCGCAGTCTCTTAATGCAGCAGCGATCGCTCTTGAGAATCCTCCTGCTGATTGTATTGTATCAATTTTGGCTGGTGTGACCTTGGCGCAGTTAGAGACGATGTTTCCCTCTAAACCGATTATCCGAGCCATGCCCAACACACCCGCCCAAGTCGGTGCAGGAGTGACCGCGATCGCCCCTAATGCATTGGTGACTTCAGCACAGCTAGAAGCAGTGCGAAAAATTTTTGGTGCGGTCGGTACGGTTATTGAAGTTGCCGAATCGCTAATGAATGCTGTGACGGGTTTATCTGGTTCTGGTCCCGCCTATGTTGCTCTGATGGTAGAAGCGATGGCTGATGGTGGTGTGGCGGCTGGTTTACCAAGAGCGATCGCGATGCAATTAGCAACTCAAACGGTTTTAGGTACAGCGCAATTACTAACTAAAACTAAAATTCATCCTGCTCAGTTAAAGGATCAAGTCACCAGTCCTGCGGGAACGACGATCGCAGCGATCGCCCAGTTGGAAAAAGCTGGCTTGCGTTCCGCTATGATAGAAGCCGTGCTTGCGGCAACCCGTCGGGCTGACGAGTTAGGCAAGCAATAGATATTTTTAAAGGTTTGCTTCGCAAACCTTTAAAAAAGAAATGAAATTGGGAGTAAGAGATTTTGGATTATCGTCAAGCGGGTGTAGACATCGAAGCAGGTCGTACCTTCGTTGAAAAAATTCGCGATTCGGTCGCAAGAACTCATCGTCTTGGTGTGTTAGGTGATCTCGGAGGTTTTGGTGGATGCTTTGAACTGCCCACAGGTTATCGACAACCCGTTCTGGTTTCAGGTACGGACGGTGTTGGCACAAAGCTAAAAATCGCTCAAGCAGCGAATAAACATGACAGCATCGGCATCGATCTGGTGGCGATGTGTGTAAATGATGTACTGACCTCTGGCGCAGAGCCATTATTTTTCTTGGATTATTTAGCCACAGGTAAGTTAGAACCCGATCAATTGGCGGAAGTAGTCAAGGGGATCGCCGATGGTTGTCAGATGGCGGGTTGTGCATTGCTCGGCGGCGAGACGGCGGAGATGCCAGGATTTTATGGCGTGGGTGAATATGATGCAGCGGGCTTTTGCGTGGCGATCGCCGAAAAGTCGGAAATGCTGAATGGTACTCAGGTGAATATCGGTGATGTGGTCATCGGTTTGGCAAGTTCAGGTATTCATAGCAATGGTTATAGCCTTGTCCGTAAAATTATTGAAACTAAGGGTTACAACTGGAGCGGCAAGTTAGAAATTTCGCCAGAAACTAAGGATTTGACCTTGGCGGAAGTTTTCTTAACTCCTACCCAAATCTATGTCAAGCCAGTTTTGGCTGCCCTCAAAGCTGATTTAGGGATTAATGGACTAGCTCACATCACAGGCGGAGGCTTACCCGAAAACCTGCCCCGTTGTTTAGGTAAGGGGCAAGCCGTACAAATCGTCCGTGATAGTTGGGATATTCCCGCAGTCTTCCAATGGTTACAGTCTGAGGGAGAAGTTCCTGAACTAGATATGTTCAATACTTTTAATATGGGGATTGGTATGGCGGTAGTAGTTGCCCCTAAGAAAGCAGAGGAGGCGATCGCTTATTTTCAATCTCAAGGGTTTACGACTAACCGTATTGGTGAAGTCATTAGTGAAGTAATTGCAGGAGAGCGATCGCTTATTTTTGTATAGCGTCTCTATACTATTATTCAAAATTCGATTCAACATCTAAAGCGATCGCCTATTTTTCTATCTAAAGTTGAAACAGGCGATCGCTTAAATTCTTTGGATATCTTCGTATGATAAACCAGTTGATTCGGCAATAATTTCTATAGCTATATTTTGCTCTTTCAATGCTTTAGCAACTTTCTCAATACCGCTTTTTTCACCTTCTTCAAAGGCAGTATCAAATACATTTTTTACTTCTAGATACTGCACTAAACTCTTTTTATACTGTTCATACTGCTCTACATTCAAGTGGGATATCTCCGCAATCTCAAACCCTTTTTGAAAAATTGGTTCATTTAGTATTGCGGGTATGTAATTAAAACTTTCTAAGTTCTTTAAAAAGTACAGCCATTTATCGAAATGCGTTATTAGTTCATTCTCTTGTTTATTGAATAACGGCATTTGTAAAAATTTAAAATTTAATTTATCAAAGAAAATATCACCATCTTGGTCTTTGAGACATACATCGCGCCTAAATTTAGGTTTAGTATTTTCGTCATACTCAAAGTCTAAGATCGCGATAAAATAGATTGGTAATAAACGGAAGTTCCAATCGCCTTTTTCAGATTGTTCGCGAATAGGGAATGTGGAATAGAACAAGGCTCGATCTTTGAAATGCTTGATTTTTGCCTTTTGCATTTCCACAATAAATTTATCGCCTGTTTTGCTTTCGCAATAAATATCAAAAATCGCTTTACGCTCTGTTATGGTGTCGGCTAAATTTTCAGAATTTTTAAAGTTTAAGTGTTGAATTTGATGATATATCGGTAGAAGTTGATTGAGAAAATCGATAAGTAAATCTTTGCTGCCTTCTTCTCCAAACAGTTTCTTAAAGCCAAAATCAGTGTAAGGATTAAAGTATTTAGCAACCATAATTACTTTCTCAAGATTATTTTAATGAAATACTCACTAAATATCTGTGTATTTAGATGTGAAAACTCTGGCTAATATTTCTTGTATAGCATAAAAATTACAACAGGCGATCGCTTTGTTGCTTTTACTGATTAAGGCGATCAGATAAAATCTTATTATTTAGGTCTTGAAGTAAATTTCCTAGTCCTGCCATCTGCTCGTCAAAAATGTCTCCATTGGCAACATAAAGATCATTCTTCCTCCGAATTTCTAAGACTTCTACAGCATGAATAACTTCATTTGTAGGGATTTTGTATTTTTGAGATAACTTCAAGATTGTTTCAAGAAACTCTTGAATTTCGTTTTCATTATATTCACGATAATTGCGAGGAGATTGGTTAAATAGTGTTCCCATGTATTTTCCTTAGTAGCACACTTGATCTTCTTTATAAATGTACCCTGCAATCGCATTTCCTAAACTCAAGATATGCTCTATTTCAACTATTCAAAAGCTTTTTCATAAATAAACTGTGCTTCTTGGGTTAAAAAGATATCAGTTGGATCGCGAATAACATCTGCAAAAATGTCTTCTCCAGAAAGCCACTTTGCCTCAGCGTCATCAGTTTCAATCGCCCGAACTAGTGCAGCATTAAACTCATACATAGCATACGGAAGTGCAACTTTTTTCAAAGACGCTGCAAACGCTATTTCATAAGCATATCGGGCGGATAAGTAAAGCATTGGGGTAGGTATATCTTCCTCAGTACTATTAAGATAGCTACGCTCACATATCTTCGAGTCACCTGATACAGCCAATCGACATGCCTTTGGTCTACTGCTATAGATTGAACAAACATTATTCTCAAGAAGTGGGCAAGGATAGGGATGATCATAACGTGAATCATGATCGTAATTCTTTGTGTACTCATTGGCAGCAATTACTTTGTCAATCGAACTTTGACCTTTTTCGCGCACTATTTTGGCGATAAAAAGTACTTCAGGTGCTGATATGCTGACCCATATATTGCAGCAATGGGAGCATCCTTTTTGACAATCTATAATATCTGAAATTTTGTTCAATCCCGATACTGTAGCTTCTATTTTTGAATAAAAGAATTCAATCACAGGAGTAATTGTTTTGTGATCCTTAGCAGCCTCCAACTTTGTGACTAACAATCGAGCCATCGCCGATGCTTGTGCTGAACCAGATATTGCAGGATCTATGCCTTTCAATATGATGTTTTGATCCTGTTTCAATTGATGCAACCGTAATTGAGCTTCAGGAGAAAGAGACTTTAGCTTTTCTATTTCAGTTTTGCGGCGTTTGGCTTCACCCATAAATATCGATCCTCATTCTTAAAAAAAACAAACTGATTCTAAATATAGGGCATATAAATGGAAAGGTGCTGCGTAAGATCCTACATTCAGTGTTCTCAATAGCACCTTTTATGTATTATTCGGTTATATCCCACATTCCGCTCTTATTTTACTGAAAAAAATATTTAGAAAGAAAATGCTTATACAGTCAGTGTTTTGAGGCTTAATCACACAAAAATCACTATTTTAATATTGTCAATAAGGACGCACTAATAGGATTTATTATCATTAATTTCTTTTGAAATCGCTGAAACCCTGATTGTCTCGTTGTAAATATTTTTAGGCTTCCATTACGAGCGGAATGTGGGTTATATCAGTGTGAGTATCTTATATTTTATAGATATGTAAGCTGAAACAAAATCTCATCAACTATTGAATTGATTACACACCAAACGAGATTAGTTATCTTTTTCTTGGACTTTAGTCGCGATCACCATAGCAATCTCCCGTAAAGATTTAACCGAAGCAGACCTTACTCAAAGCACTTTATCTACCAGCTTTTAAAACTTGATCGGCTGTCAGTTTAAGATTTGGGAATGTGAGAGAAGTAATCAGTTGATTGCCGCGAACCTGCTGGATTTCATACTCTCCTTTCACCAACGTACAGATAGAAAGAGTAGGTTGCTTTGGTTTCCCAATATGTCGAGTTCCACCTAAACCCGCATAATCCGCAATCCAATATTCAGGAATCCCTAAAATTGCGTAGTCTTCGACTTTACGAGCATAATCGTTTTGCCAGTTACTACTAACGACTTCCACCACAAATTTAATCGAACTACCCAGTGTGAGGATTGATTGGTCATTCCAAAGTAGTTCCTTCACAAGTTCATTGCGGTCAACAACCATAACATCAGGTCGAAATGCCGTCATACCTAAGTTAGAAGGACGTAGTAATCCTCTCTGAAGGACAAACCAATTTAAAGCGATCGCATCAATTTGGGCGCAGACTTTTGTAGTAATAAAAGCTGAAACTTCTTCGTGGTAGCCTGTTGGTTCCAAATCAAACACCTCTCCATCAATCAATTCATAGCGGTTACTGTCACCATATCGGGCGACAAAATCGCCAAAACTTAGTAACTGCTGTTGTATTGGTCTTTCGATTGCAATGGTCATAGGTCAAGCCCAATCAATGGTTTTAATCTAACATTTTTACCTAATTTTTTAACTAACCCGAATTTGGAGCAAATCTAAAAAGTAAGCGATCGCACAAAACACCACCGCCTACTTTTTGGGACTTAAGAATTTTGAACTTTAGCCGCGATCGCCTTAGCAATATCTCGTAAGGCTCTAGCCGAAGCAGACTCAGGATGACCTAACACAATCGGCACACCGCGATCGCCACCTTCGCGCAAACTAATTTCCAGCGGCACACAACCGAGCAAATCCACACCAAGCTCATCGGAGGTCTTCTTACCGCCGCCAGAACCGAAAATGTCGTATTGGCGATCGGGCATATCGGGCGGAATGAAATAGCTCATATTTTCGACAATACCCAACACAGGAATACCCATATTTTGAAACATCTTCAAACCCTTGCGGGAATCCAAAAGTGAAACCGTTTGTGGTGTCGTCACAATCACGGCTCCTGCCAATGGCACAGACTGCGTAAGCGTCAACTGAGCATCACCCGTCCCTGGGGGCATATCCACAATCAAATAATCCAACTCGCCCCAATTTGCCTGATACAAAAACTGACGAATCACGCCATTAAGCATTGGTCCGCGCCAGACTACGGGCTGATCCTTAGCAATCAAAAACGCCATCGAGATCATTTTTACGCCATAGTTAAATGCTGGCTCGACCACATCAGCACCATTTTCAGCCTTGACCACCTTCACCTGCGCCGACTCCATCCCCAACATCACAGGTACATTCGGACCATAAATATCTGCATCAAGAATGCCAACCTTTGCCCCCATATCCGCAAGCGCCACAGCCACATTCACCGCCACCGAAGTTTTGCCCACACCGCCTTTACCACTGGAAATAGCAAGGACATATTTCACGCCTTCGATACCTTTTAATAAGCTTGTAGGGGTTTCTGGTGTCGCGATCGCAGGACTATTAGCAATCACCTTCACCCAAACATCAGTAACCGAAGCGATCGCCTTAATTGCCGTTTTACATTCTTGAATTAGGGGATCTCGCTTAGGACTATTGGGATCATTTAGTAGTAAGGTAAAACTCACAACCCCATTGGACTTGATCGCGATATCGCGCACCATATCTAGTTCCATAATGCTCTTTTGGCGATCGGGATCAACAACAGGCTTCAAAGCCTCCTGAATTGCCTGCAAATCATGTAAATCAGCCATAAATTTAAAACTTTAAAAAATTAATTAACAAAACTAAGTGGTTAGGCTCAATTAAATATAAAACCTCAAAACCTTTAGCGCAGGCTGCGCGTGCGCCACAGGTTTTGGTTTTGGGTTTAATTATTGCCAATATTTCATTAAAGCCCAAATAAGAGACAAAATTATCAATAAAGATTTATGCTTATGTTGCAAGATCGTCTTACCACATTGAGTAATTGCGCTGCATACACTCAATCATCACAATAATCATTTTTTTAGAACAGGAAAACCATATATGAGTGATTCAGTCAAAGCCATGCAGCCTCAAGGACGGCTTGATGTCACAACTGCGGCAGACTTTCGTCGTCAAGTTAATGACATCGCCTCAGCACCAAATCCTCCCCAATATTTGTTAGTCGATCTGCAAGCAATCTCTTTCATGGATAGCTCTGGCTTAGGAGCATTAGTTTCAGCCTTAAAATCAATTCGGAACAGTAATGGGGAAATGGTGATTTGTGGAGCAAATGACCAAGTACAAATGCTATTTGAACTAACTAGCATGACCAAGATCTTTAAAATTTATCCAACCGTTGATGAATTTAAAGCAACTTTGAGTTAAAAAAGAAGAGAGGCGATTAGCGTCTCTCTTCTTTTTTATATGTGAAATTCAACTTCCAACAAAGACAAATCATCCTCAAAAGGACGATTATTAGCAGCCTCATTGACGCAAGACAAAATATAATCAATCCGCGACGAGCGATCGCTTGGAATCCGAATAAATGTATCGATCAGCGCATTAAAGCCCCAAATACTATCGTCATCTTGAGGGATTTCATACACACCATCACTGAATAAATACAATCTACTATCAGTATCAATTTGACAAACCTGCTCTTGGTATTCCATATCAGGCATCATCCCAATTGGCAAGCCAGCAGTCTTCAGAAGTTTGATTTGAGGAATTTCTTGATTAGAAATTAGTACAGAAGGAGGATGTCCACCACTAGCATAAACAAGTTGATGAGTCTTTTTGTTATACACTCCATACCAAATTGTGAAATACATCTCATTATGTACAGCCATCTGAAAATTATTATTCAGATCCTGTAACACTTCACTAGGACTATAGAAATTAGTAGTATCTTGAGATGTCCTACTCCTCCTGAGACTGCGTGTTCGCATTAAATTTAATACAGAAACAGATAATAAAGCCGAACCAACCCCATGCCCCGATACGTCCAACAAATAAAAGGCTAAATGATCTTGATCCAACCAAAAATAGTCAAAGCTGTCTCCTCCAAGCTGCGTTGAAGGCAAAAAAGTGGACTGAATTGAAATATCACCAGTAAGAGGCGCAGGTAAAAGCGATCGCACATATTGGGAAGCCTGTGACAATTCCTGCTCGATCAATTGTTTTTGTCTTTGTAACTCCTGAGTCGCATGAAAAAGTCTTAATCCAGCTCTTACCCTTGCCCGCAACTCATTGATCCTTGGCGGCTTACTTAAAAAGTCATCCGCCCCCATTTCAGCAATTCCAAATTCAAAAAGCAGCAAATAATACAGATATAAGTAACTGAAT
>JBAXTW010000070.1:0-23028 GCA_037129985.1 Pseudanabaena sp. ELA645
GTGCTAGTTGGTATTGCTTATCCCATCACTGGACATTGGATCTGGGGTGGTGGCTGGTTATCCAAAGCTGGCTTCTTTGACTTTGCTGGTTGTACCGTAGTTCACTCGGTCGGCGGCTGGGCTGCTTTGATCGGCGCATCAGTTCTCGGCGCACGTTCTGGCAGATATGGTGAAGATGGCAAAACTCGCGCTATTCCTGGACATAATATGGGACTTGCGACTTTAGGTTGTTTGATCCTTTGGTTAGGATGGTTCGGGTTTAATCCTGGTTCAACAATGGCGGCTGATGGTCGTTTGATCTCCCATATCGCTTTGACCACAAATATGGGTGCTTCCGCAGGCGGCATTGCTGCAACCATCGTGGCTTGGTTGTATCTTGGTAAACCAGACCTATCAATGATTGTTAACGGTATTTTGGCTGGGCTAGTGTCCGTGACTGCCTCTTGTGCTTGGATCACTTTGCCTAGCGCCTTAATCATTGGCGCGATCGGCGGAACAATTGTTGTTTTTGCAGTTGGTTTCTTCGATAATCTAAAAGTTGACGATCCCGTTGGTGCTACTTCAGTTCACCTAGTTTGTGGCGTTTGGGGTACTATTGCTGTCGGTTTATTTGCTGTTGGTCAAAAAACTGACATCGGTGGCGGTTATATCCTTCAAGCGGGAGCAGGTCCTAAGGCTGGGCTATTCTTTGGCGGCGGTTTCGAGCAGCTGATTCCTCAGGCGATCGGTGTTGCCGCAGTTGGTGGATTTACCGTTGCTTTTAGCTTTATTGCTTGGTACGCGATTTCTCTGATTTCAGGCGGTATTCGTGTTCATGCTGAAGAAGAGTCCAAGGGACTTGATATTTCTGAGCATGGCATGGAAGCATATGCTGGTTTTGGTAAGGAAAGCGAAGGCTAGTAATACCAAAACTAAACATGGCGTAGCAATTTTTCGTCCTTAAGTTGTTTATGGACTTGAGAGTTCCTCAATCCGTTGAAGAGCAAGGTATCGACTTACCGATTCATGGTGAAGAAGGTTATGGTAGTGACTTTGGTTCTGGTGTATTCACAAGTTCTTCTAAAGGCTAAAAGCTTTTAATCCAATTAACAAAAAAGAGCGGCGCACTGCGCCGCTCTTTTTTTATTTATTATTTAAGAAAACTACAACTGTTTCAAATAGCTTAATAAGTCCGCCATATCCTGTGGACTTGGCTGAAACTGGGGCATTGGTGGGGTTTCACCACTTACCACTTGCTGCACTAACTTAATATCAGATTTGCGATCGCTAACACCATGTAGGTTGGGACCAACTTTGCCATTTGCCCATTCCCCATGACAAGCCACGCAATTCATCACAAATATTGATCGCCCTTGGATGGGATTGCCTGAAAGATTAAGAACTGACTGGGTATAGGGGTTGAGTGGTGGGCGCAATAACCATAAGCACACACAAATAACCACCACCCCAAAGGTCAGAGCGATCGACGTGACCGTTTGTAGAGGTGATTTCGCCTTGATTGTCTCAGGCGAAGACAAAACTGTAGGCGAGATATCGGCTACATTCACATCCTCGATCAAATTTACCCCTTCATTAATCACAGTTTTTTAAACCTAGCCCTTGCTTACCTAAAACCTTTGTTGATTTTCAGGTGTTCTAAAACCCTACTAACTTAAATATTAATAACATATCTTAAAGAAAGTATAAGTAATCACCTAAATATTTAACAAAACATCCAAATAAAATAAAGTCTGCATTTCGGCATGAATCTGAGGCTAACTCTAGGATTTGGCAAAGCGATCGCCACTGAATAGAGCAGAACAGTGAGCGCCCCACCGACTTGATTGGCTCTAGGTATCTCACGTTGTACCTCACGTTCTATAATTCATAGGCACAATAATAAAAAAGTTTAAAAACACAGGAAAGAGCTAGTTATGGGAGGAAACGATCGCTTGCTAAGGGCCGCAAGAGGTG
This sequence comes from Pseudanabaena sp. ELA645, assembly GCA_037129985.1. Lineage (GTDB taxonomy): Bacteria > Cyanobacteriota > Cyanobacteriia > Pseudanabaenales > Pseudanabaenaceae > Pseudanabaena. The sequence goes on from JBAXTW010000070.1 coordinate 1,954, forward strand.
AAGTATTAGATCGTCCACCAGTGTGGATGATGCGCCAAGCAGGACGATATATGAAGGTATATCGAGATTTGCGTGATAAATATCCCACATTTAGAGAGCGATCGGAAATTGCTGAGCTTGCTGCCGAAATTTCGTTGCAACCATTTCGCGCTTTTCAACCCGATGGCGTGATCATGTTTTCCGATATTCTCACTCCACTCACAGGTATCGGTATTAACTTTGACATCATCGAGAGCAGGGGACCAATCATCGAGTCACCGATCAGGACGCAAGCACAGGTTGACGCACTGACCGAGTTTGATCCCGATACGGCTGTTCCTTTTATCCGCAATATTCTGAGCGCCATCAAGGAAGAAGTTAAGGATCAAGCCACAATTCTTGGTTTTGTCGGAGCGCCTTGGACATTAGCCGCCTATTCTGTTGAAGGCAAAGGTTCTAAGGATTATTCTGTGATCAAGGCGATGGCGTATAAAGAGCCAGCGATCGTGCATAGCTTTTTAACTAAACTGGCGGAAATGGTCGGTACTTATGTTATCCACCAAATCGAATGTGGCGCTCAAGTAGTGCAGATGTTTGATTCTTGGGCAGGACATCTTTGTCCAACAGATTACGAGATATTTGCACTGCCCTACCAAAAGATGGTTGTCGATAAGGTAAAGGCTAAATATCCAAATACGCCGATGATTTTGTACATTAGCGGTAGCGCAGGTGTGCTTGACCGTATGCCTAAGTCTGGTGTGGATATTGTCAGTGTGGACTGGACGGTTGATCTTGCTGAAGCACGCGATCGCTTTGGTCCTGATATTGCTGTACAGGGCAATCTCGATCCTTGTGTTTTATTTGCGGAGCAGAGTTATATTCGCGAGAGGATCTTGGAAGTAATCGCTAAGGCGGGTAATAAGGGGCACATCATGAACCTTGGACATGGCATTTTGCCAACTACTCCCGAAGATAATGCGCGGTTCTTTTTTGAGACAGTTAAGGGACTCGGCTAAGCATCGCAAACTAAATAACCCATGAAAGTAGGGGCGGGTTTTGCTGATAGCCTTACAGCGTATGGTAAAGTTATCGGCTAAACCCGCCCCTACAGCTTTTCGGGTTTAGATACTTAAAAAATCGAATAAGCGATGAGCAAGTTCTAATTTTGAGCAGAGGGGGGTAGATACTGTATGACCAGATTTGCTGATAAAAGTCGCTTGATTTGTATCTGTTCCAAAACCTGTAAGGCTTGTATTTACCATATTTGCAGCGATCGCATCTAATCCTTTTCTCAGTAATTTATCCTGCGCGGCGGCTAGAACCTCTGCTTCAGTTCCCGTTTGAGCCGCGAAACCTACAACAATTTGATTGGCTTGTTTGCGAACTGCCAGATCAGCCACGATATCGGGAATATATTCCAACTCTAGATTTAAAGGTAGTTCCGATTTTGGTAATTTGCGATCGCTTTGAAATTTAGAACGTACATCGCCAATGGCGGCTGCGGCGATCGTAATATCGGCTTTGGGAAATTCTTCCAGCATGATTTGGTGCATTTCCTTAGCAGAAGCGGCGAATCTCAGCACTATCCCTTCTGATGTAGGAGAATTGGATGCGTTAATGAGTGTGACATTTGCGCCTCGATGGAGGGCGGCTTGTGCGATCGCTATACCTTGCTTACCTGTGGAGGGATTACCAATAAAGCGAACAGGATCGATAAACTCACGAGTTCCCCCTGCATTAACTAAAATTCTCTTTCCTTTTAAATCTTGTTTCCCTTTAGTAAACATAAAAGATTCCAAATATCCCAGAATCATTTCTGGTTCCGCCATCCTTCCCGTTCCCACCGCATCACAAGCGAGAATTCCCTCTGTTGGTGCGATCGCGGTATAGCGAAGAGATTGATATAATAATTTGCGCCAATTCTCTTGAACGGTCGGATGTAGCCACATGGTCGTATTCATTGCTGGTGCGAATAGAATCGGACAATTGGAAGCTAATACTGTATTCGTGAGCAAATTGTCCGCCATGCCATAGGCGAGTTTTGCTAAGGTGTTGGCAGTTACGGGGGCTAGCAAAAATATATCCGCCCATTCCGCTAATTCGATATGTAGCGGTCTACCATTTGTCGGTTGCCAAAAATTAGCATCAGTATAGGCTGGCTGGCGGGAGAGTGTGGCAAAGGTAAGTGGTGTGACAAATTCCGCAGCCGATCGCGTCAAGATTACTCGTACTTCAATTCCGCGTTTAGCTAAGCTAGAAACAACTTCGCAAACTTTGTAAGCGGCGATGCCTCCAGAGACTCCAATCAATACATGATTTATAGTCATCTAAACTATCTCCTATGATTGCGATCGGTAAGTCAACATCCTATATTACTCCCTTTCTACTCAATAAATAGGCATATATAGCAATCCGAAATGATTCGCGAGAGTCGCGCCCGCAGGGCGCGACTCTCGCGACTCTTAAAAATCTATAAATCATTTCGGGTTGCTATAAAGCCAAGAAATAGCGATGCAGCGAATCAAAGAAAAAGTTTTTTATTGAAACTAATACTTCACAATGGTTTCAATAAAAAACTTGTTTTTCTTCGGCGCTTTGCGCGGCAATCAAAAAGAAATTAGAAAAAGTTATCTAGCCAAAACTAGCCTTTAACTGAAACTGGAACAGTTTCGGGTTTAGCTTTTTCTACCAAAGGGATTGCCTTTTGGTTCGGTAGACCGACAATCGGACATTCTGTTGTACCCACAGTCGGACGAGTAATTGCCTCGGAACTTTCTTTTGCCTTGTTCGGATCGAGAATCCAATCTCGATAGAATTCAAAAGGACATTCGGCTTTACCTTGATCACCATCACCTGAATTGAGCATTCCTGTATAGCCGCGATGCATCAGCTTGAAGATGTGATTTTGTGATTGGGCATTCTTACGGAAGTCACGGATTGCAAACTTAGACAAAGCGGCATACTGAATACCGTTTTCTTCTTCGCCACATTCGCCAAGGGTGCGACCATCAAAGCCAACGATCGCCGAATGTCCAAAGTAACTATAAACACCATCAAAGCCAGAGGCATTTGCCACCGCCACATAGGTATTATTCATCCATGCCATTGCCTTGGAAACAATGATTTGCTGCTCCTTAGCGGGATACATATAGCCCTGACAGCGCACAACCAACTCTGCACCACGCATGACACAATCACGCCAGATTTCAGGATAGTTACCATCATCACAAATAATCAAGCTGATCTTCAAGCCCTTAGGTCCATCGGAGACGTAAGTGCAGTCGCCAGGATACCAACCTTCGATCGGAGTCCAAGGCATGATCTTGCGATATTTCTGAACGATTTCACCGCGATCGTTCATTAAAATTAGGGTGTTATAAGGTACTTTCTCTGGATGCGCCTCATGTTTTTCACCTGTTAAAGAAAATACTCCCCAAACTTTATTTCTTATACAAGCTTGGGCAAAGATTGCGGTTTCTTCCCCAGGAACTGTTGCGGCGGTTTCCATCATTTCCTTCGGATCGTACATGATGCCGTGGGTGGAATATTCTGGAAAGATCACCAGATCCATGCCAGGTAAGCCAACCTTCATGCCATCGATCATTGAGGCAATTTTTTTGCAATTCTCAATGACTTCTGCTTTAGTGTGCATCCGAGGCATTTTGTAATTGACTACTGCAACTCCAACTGCATCTTCGCTCGAAGAAATATCGCCATGATAAGACATAAAATCCTCTACTTGATTACCAAACCTTTGACGCTTAATCGATACAACTCAATTCCATACCCAACAAAACTAATTAATTACAACCTTTGTTGTTAATTTGCGTAAATTTGGATATGGATATTAAAAATTAATAAGTATTATAAAACACACAAAAATGGAAATTGTATCGTTTGCAACCTATTGTCGTCATAGCGATCGCACCTTAGCTACATATTTTGCAAGCCGCACAAAATAAATTTCGGTTCTTTAGGCTACCGCTTCTCTCTATGGCGACACTGAAATATAGAAGCGATCGCTATTAAAAAAAAGCGATTAAGTCAGCCGATCAGATTGTTGTTGCTTGGGGCAGTACTGGAGAGTTGATGTAGGGGGATCGCCATGTTTTAGAGTTGTTATCTAAACACAATATTCTACCCTACTGTTTAGGCATTACAAAATCAGGTTGTCCACGTCATTCGCTATATGTTATGGGTAAGAAGCAACCTTATTATTACAGATAGTTTATACTGAATAAGAATCTTAAGAATGTAGATTCTTAGATTAACTTCTTTACAAAGAGCCTCTAAAAATGTTGAAATCAAACAACGTATTGAGCTTTTCATCACAAACTAGTCATCCATATTTGACGTGGATTGAGCAGTCTCAAGAAAAAATATTTTTAGCTATTACAGTAGGACTACTAAAAAGACTAGCTCAAGATACTGAAGAAATAGTTGCGAAGAAATTACAACAAAGCAATCGTGTTTGGAATAGAATAAAGGAATTAAATGGTTTCAAAAACAATGAAAAAGAACTTACCCAATCACTAGTAGATTCTACTCGCAAGTTACTTTTACTTAGGCAATTAATTTTACATTTCTCGGAAATTTCAATTTGTTTTGTTGACTCAGATCTTATCAAAGAAGCATTAAATATAGTTCCAGACAATACTATTTTAGTATTTTTAGAAGAACTTTTGGATGACTTCATGAAAAATGAGCAAACAGAAAATCAAACACTTGCAGAGGTTGTCTCTAATAATTTAAATGTAACTAAAGACACAGATTTTTCTCCAGACAAAGTAGATGAAGAAATTCAATCTATTCAAGTTAAGAAGCAAAACGATAATTCAATAAACTTTACTCATAATCAGTACAATTCAAGTGAAGGTCAGAAAACTATTGATTCTGAACTTAAGGAATATCTCCATTCTACTTTACATGATTTACATGTCCAATCAAAACACTCTTCTATCAATTTTATTCAAGATTATATTAATCAATTGGAAAATCATGATGAAATTAAACTTTATATAAATAGACCAGCGTATAAACTCGCATTAAGAATCAGAAACAATCTGATCTTTAGTTACTCTAGTGAAAATCAATCTTTTTCAAAAGAAGGAATTAGTCAAGTTATAAAAATATTCAAAAGCAATTTAATTAAAAGTTTAGAGAGATATTTATTTGTTACTTGCATTCATGATATTCAGTACAGCTATATTCAAGAGGTCGTTTATAAGATTACTTGTAAAATCTATAATAAGATAACCCGTAATCCTAATTTTAGATTGACAACTTCTCTAGATGTTGATGATTACATTGAGTTTATAGCTAAAAACCCTGATCTTTTAGATGATTACCATGAAATTCCTTTGAAGGAACATAGTGTTCTAATTGAGGATTCATGCAGTAAAATATATAAAATTTTCAAAAACTATTCTAGCCATATATCTCTAAGAAATGATTTAAGTTATATCTTTTTTGATATGTCTAAGCAAATAGCTGAGATTGAAAAGGTTGCGCTTAGAGAGGATGATTTTGAGAATCATTTTTTTGACAATAATTCTTCAAATATCTTGCTTGAATTTTCACGTCATTATCTTTCTAAAACAGATTTTACATTTGAAGAATTTAATGAAGTGATTAAAGGGATTCTTAGCAAACAAGAGTACAACATTGAGATATGTTCATGTCTACAAGATTCCTTAAGTATGAATTACTCATGGAGTGTTTACTTTCCTGTCACAGGTATTCACGTTGACAGTCAATGTCCACAATCATTATTTCATGAATTAGTATCTTCGCTAAGTGAGATTCACGAGATTAAATTTCTTTCTCCAGAAATCTTGAAATCCGTCTCTATTGAAGCAACTTCTCTACTTGAGGGAGGAGGTATTATTTTTGAATTCAATAAGGCAAGTGCATGTGCATTTTTCAAAGGTATTAAAGCTGGCGATTCTATTCAAGCATTAAAAATAGCCATTAATCAGCTATCTAATGCAATAGAAATACAATGGTATTTAACGAGTTATGGTTATCAACACAAAATTGAACCTCTTCTGGCAGAAAACTCCCAAATCATTGCTTTTTGCAAACAAGAATTCAGAGATATATCTTCTGAGCCTAAATGGAAAATTTGTTCACTATCTTTAAAAAGAGGAGGAACATTTGACTTCAATTTTAGCGATACAGCTAGAAAGTATATAGCAATTCCAGCAAGGCATACAAAAATATTGTATCAACGTGCAGAAATCGATAATTCATTAGGTAAGCTTGCGCTTAATATATTGGACAGTATTAAACTATTTAGACAAGGATATTTCTCATCACAGTTATCTGATCGATTTCGTTTGTATTGGACTGTACTCGATATTCTGTTTTCTCCAGAAGCTTCTTCTTCCCAGACAACCAAATCCCTCATCCCCTATAGAGTATCACTTTTTTGCTTAGGAATCATGAATTTAATGAACACAGGGGATACATATAAATACAAACAAGCCCGAATGTGGATGCGAGAGGATATTGAAGATTTATATACCTTTATTAGAAATCCCCTTATTCATAATGGGGTTGAAAATACTCCTGCTTGTGAAAGATTGATGGATAGATTTGAAGATATTGTTTCTGCAATTCTGAATAAACTATCAATTATTGTCATATATCAAACTCTTCCAGATAGTTATTTAGAAAAAGGTATGGAGGGGATTATTCAATTTATGGAAACACAGACTCCTAGTTCTGCTCTTATACCAACAGTGCCATAATTCTTATCTTAAATTCTTAATGTTTTCTATATAATAATTAATCAATATGGATAAATGCGGTTGAGTATATTCCCTTTAAGTGAGAAGCAAATAACTACATTTGATGATTGAATATGCCAAAATTTATACCTCTGCACTTTTGGCTTTTGCGATCGCCTCACCCGCGACAAACATAAAACATAGCGGAATTACCAACAATCCCAACGACCAATCAAGCGATCGCGCTACATCCTCGACCTCATTAAGTGCGATTCATGTGCGTAAGTGTCGAGTCAGTTAAAATTGTGAATAGCCTGCCACCATTGAATGAGAGATAGATATACCATGCTTAAACCAATCACCCTTCAAGTCGAAGCCCCCATCGCCGAAGCATATCAAAATACAACCCCTGAAAACCGTCAAGCCTTGCAAACCCTTGTCAGCATCTTTTTACAATGTATTTCCCCACCAACCCCACTACAAAAAGTAGTCCAAGAGATTCGTTTAGAAGCACAGCAAAAGGGACTTACTCCAGAAATCTTAGAGGAAATCCTCAAGGATGACTAAACTAAGATTAGTAATCGATACCAACATCTTGATCAGTGGCTTAATGTCTGTAAATTCGTTGCCCCAGCAGGTTTTCGACTATGCCACATCTCAAGCAATACTCCTGATGTCAGATGAAGTTCAATCAGAAATAGAAAACGTCCTCAATCGCCCAAAACTCCAAAAATACATCACCTTAAAACGACGTACTAAATTTCTAACTGAGTTAAGCCAGCAGGTCGAAAGAGTCACAATCAATCAGCAAATTCGAGCCTGTCGAGATCCCAAAGATGACAAGTTCCTAGAGTTAGCTGTCTGCGGTGAAGCCAACTACATCATCACAGGCGATGCCGATCTTTTAGATTTACATCTATTTCAAAATATTACTATCATTAAAGCCGCTAGTTTTTTAACTGCGATCGCGCTACATCCTTGACCTCATTAAGTGCGATCATGTGCGTAAGTGTCGAGTCAGTTGCGATCGTCAACAGCTTGCCACCATTGCATGAGCGCACCATATAATCACCATGATATAATCCAATCTTATAGTTACGCTATGCTAGCTGTTGATTCCAACTTTCACAGGATTGGGAAATGAACATTGCCTTAAAGCCAGAACAGGAAAACTTTATCCGCACCAAACTTCAAGACGGAAAGTATCAGAGTGTTGATTCTCTCTTAGCTTTTGCATTTCAACTTTTAGAAGAATATGAAGCTAAACAACAAAAGTTGAGCGAACTAAGGAAAAAGATCGCTGAAGGAACAGAGCAAATTAAACAAGGCAATGTTGTTGACGGTGAATTAGTATTCCAACAATTACAAACCAAACTAGAACAGATGAGTCAAAAATAAAAAAGCTTCATTATGTCTAGCTACTCCTTCTCAAAAATAGCCATCAAAGATCTAGACGATATCTGCACATTTATTGGACAGATTAACCCAAAAGCTGCAAGTAATTTATTTGATGCTATTCGCCAAAAGTGTAAGCTCGTTGCTGGTTTTCCTAATATGGGCAAAAACTATGTTTGGATTGCTGCCAATTTGCGCGGCTTCACAATAGATGATTACAGCGTGTTTTATTATCCTCGTCCTGATGGCATTGATATTATTCGAGTGATATCTGGGAAACGAGATCTTGAGTCCATATTTGAAGAATTTACTGATGAAAATGGGAGCTAAATTATGCCTAAAACATTACAGTATATAACCAACGAACAAGGCGATCGCATCGGCGTTGTCTTAGATTTAGATACCTATTCTCGACTTACTCCCGCTTTAGATCCTGAATACCTCATTGGCTTAACCACAGAAGAACTAAAAGCCCTTGCTAGTTGCAAATTAGCCCTAACCGATCAAAATCACCTAGATCAACTAATCGATAGAAACACCGAAAATTCACTCTCTGAAGGGGAAATTGATGATTTAGATGACCTTCTAGAGAAAGTGGATCATCTCACTATCCTAAAAACTCGCGCCAGATACACCCTTAAATCGAACAAAAAAGCAACCTAGCCAAAATCGGTTAAGGTTGCTTTTTGAAAGGCTTACGAAGCAATGCTTTCACGTTTTTTTTTCAAAAACAAAGTCCAGAAACCTTGAGAAGGGCTTAGCCATTTCCAACGTTTCTCGGTTTTCTAGAAACTAGGACTATTGAGTAGTAAATCAGAATTTAAAGTCACTGCTAAGTCAGTATTGGGATTGACAGAAGAGAGGGTAACACTGTCACGTCCTAAAAACAAACCGAGCAGAGTCGCAATCCCTGCACCACCAAGGATTTCTTCAGTTGCGAGTGCGCGATCGCCAGTTACAGCAGAGATCGCGGCAGCAGCAGCAGCACCGAGAGCCGCATTCTGTACTAATTTGCCAATGCTGACACCCTTATCAACTCTCTCAGTCGTAGTCACCACCTTAGAAGTGGCATTAAGAGCCATCCTTTGTCCATTCGCAAACACAAGTTCACTAGCAAAGAACTGAGCGCCACCAGATACTGTTCTCAATTCACCAATCACCTGCGTACCCGAAGGGATTAAAGTTTGACCTTGAGCATTGGTAATATTTTGTGGCACAGTGAGCATCAAAGGTACTTTTTCATCAGGTCCTAACAAAATCTTGTCCTTGGAATACTGAACCGCGATCGTATTACCTGCGGGAATCCTGACCTGATTTTGGACTGGGGGATTATTGGGATTGCCATAATTTTGTCCCACAATATAGGGCGAAGAAATCGCATTCACCTGTCCCGATCGCACTAAACCTTGATAGATAAAAGCAGCAACTTCGGCTCTAGTTGCGGATTGGTTAGGATTCAAGAACTGGACATTGGGATAATTCACCACCATCCGATTCTCTGTCGCCGCCGCTATACTATTTCTCGCATAGTTAGGAATGCTTGCTGAATCTGCATAAGTCTGCAAAATTGTTTCAGGTGCTTGATTTGCGGTGTAGTTCAGTCCATTAGCAAGGGATACTAAAATCTGTACGCGAGGAATGTTTTGAGTAGGTTCAAAAATATTTCCAGGATAACCCGCCATAAAACCTGTGGTGTAGGCTTTTTGAATTGCCGAAGCAGCCCAATAATTGGCATCAACATCTACGAATGTAACACTGTCACGAGTTGGAGCTTTCGTCATTGCTTTGTTCAACATCGCGGCAAACTGCGCCCTAGTTACGGGATCATTGGGACGAAATCCACCATCAGGGAAGCCTTTGATAATGTCTCTGGAGGCTAGCTCTTGGATGAAAGTTTGCGCCCAATAGTTTGTCGGTACATCATTAAAGCTTGTCTGAGCAAGGGCGGAGGCTATGCTGATGAAGGGAATTGCAGAGCTACCAATAAAGCTAACCGCGACAAGTAAAGCAGTAGTAGAACGTTGCGTTTGATTTGTCATTTCATTTGTCATTTTTAGGATGTCTTCTATGCAAGGTCATGCATATTTCACAGATGACCGTATATCCAAAGCAAATGTTCCTGAATTATTTTTGAATAAAATAATAAAATACAAAAATATATTTCGTTTTTACAACTTGTAAATCAAATAAATCAATCAAGTCAAACATAAAAACTGTTATGTAGAGCCAAAATAATTTAACTTAATTAAATAAATCAATCAAGTCAAACATAAAAATTCGGATACATTTATAAATACAAATCCCGATCGCTTTGAGTATTAGTCAAAAAAGCTTCCAGTTGTTCCCATTGTTGTGACTCAACTAAACCAATCACGTCCTGTAAAGATTGTTGATAGGCATAAAGCGATCGCAATAATGCTGACTGATTGTATTCCGCCATTAGTCTACCCAGTTCAGGATTGCCGCCGCCCACACGACTGGTATCCCGAAACCCTGAGCTAGCTAAATTTTGCGCTAATTGCAGCACTATCGCCTCGTTTTCCTGTTGACAAGAGGCAATTAAACTGGCGCTAATCATCACGGGTAAATGGCTAATCATGGCAACAGCGCGATCATGATCTTCAGGACTACATTCATAAACTTTCATTCCCACCGCTTGCCAAAGCGATCGCACTTTTTCGGCTGCATCAAGATCGGCGCTAGATGTAACAACACAGGGGCGATTTTGGAATAAATTTCGTTCGGCGGCGGCGATACCTTGAAAAGCAGTACCCGCCATCGGATGGCTACCGATAAATCTCTGATTATACTTTTGGCAAATATTTGTCGCAGGTTCAACGATCGCTGCCTTGACTGAACCAACATCCGTAAAAATTACATTGCTGGGTAAATTTGGGGCTATTGCGGTAATTGTCGATAGGATTGCGGCGATTGGCGTGCAGATGACCACAATATCGGTTTGAGTGAGAATGCGATCGGGAATGTTGGCGATATCTGGATTAGCGATATTTACAGAGGCGATCGCTTCAGCTTGTTTACAGGTTTCAGGACTACGGCTGATCCCCCAAACATAATGCTCTTGATTTAACGCAATCAGATCGAGTCCCAGCGAACCACCAATTAAGCCCAATCCAACTATACCAACATTCATAATATCTACCCTATAAAAAGCAAAGGGCGCGGAGCGCCCCCTACTTTTATCTTAGAACTTGTTAAGGTCAAGCCCTGCTTCCTTAGCAAATGCTGACAAACCCTTCTTTTGCAAAGTTTTGATTGCTTTGGTGGAAATTTGTAATTTTACAAAACGTTTTCCTTCTGCCCACCAAATTCTTTTATCTTGTAAGTTTACATGTTGTAAGTGCTTGTGACGCTTGTGCGAGAACGAAATCGATACAGAGTTATTGGCTTTTTTGCCTGTTAGTTGGCATACACGACTCATAGTACTAGTCTCCTATTTTTTCAGTCCAGCCAACAATAATACAACCTTATTGTGATAAAAGATCAAAAAATTATGTGCGCTGTGGGTAAAGGATAATTAGAAATATGTTATTGCACTGGCTCAACCAGTTGTAGAAAATGCCATAATCTCTTGCGCCGCGATTTCGGGGCATTCGAGATGGGGAACGTGACCGCTATTTTTGATCCAAACTAGTTTGTTATTAGGAATTGTGGATTGGAACTTGAATGCATCCTTTGTACCGAGAATGCGATCGCGATCGCCCCAGAGAATCAGCGTATCTTGCTGCAAATATTTTAATTGCTTCTCAAAGGAGCCGTAACCCCCACTTTTTGTAAAAGAAATTAGTGATTCACTCCAAAATGGACTTACTAAATGGAATGAAGCGCAAACTTCCGCATCGGCAGTGACAAAACGTGGATCGGCATAAGCTTTGAGGCTGACTTCACGGCGGACTTTGGGACTGCGGAGAAAATCAGTTGCCATCCGATCCAATGGCGGTCTGAGAAATTTCCCCGCTAACGAACCTTTTCGCATTCCCGCACTATCGATCAAAATTAGTTTCTGCACCATGTCGGGATATGTCAGCGTAAAATCGATCGCCGCCGCACCACCCATTGATGCACCCACTAAAATCAAAGGTTTAGCGATCATTGTCTTCCAAAAACTATAAAGATGCTCTTTAATCGTTTCCGTAGTAACTCGGACATCGGGAAGTCGTTCGGTCAGTCCAAAGCCAAATAAATCGATCGCCCAAGTTTGATAAGAGCTAGCAAGTTGAGGTAATAGCCGCCGAAATTCAAACATGGAGCTATCAAAACCATGCAACAGTAAAATTGGTGGATCGCTTTGATTTTTGGGGCTGCCATCGCAGACATAGCTGGTTAAAATTAGTTCGCTAGTAAAGGAGGTTGAAACAAGAGAAAATTGGATTTGATCGGCGATCGCGATGGAAGTCGGTTCGGTTAATTGCGATCGTAGGTTAGAAACTTCAAGGGGCAAATTTGACATTAGCTGTTAATTATTAATTAGTTCTTAGATCGGACAATGGGGCGCACCCGCTCGACCAAACGGGCTTTAGACATACAAAAGCTGCTGTAACCTTGCGATCGCAGCAGCCTCTGTGAAAAACAAAAAATAAATAAGAGCGAAATCAATAGCCAAAGCCATTAATTAGACATCGTAGGTAGCCTTACCAGTAAACTTAACGCTTATAGGATTAGGATTGTCACCAATTTTGCGGCTGACGCTATTCGCGGCAACACGACCAGCATTCACCTTCTCAGGGAATACGCCATCGCTAGGATGGAGATAAACTTGGTCGCCATTAGGAAATTCGCGCCAAATTTTGTAGTTGGTGATCTTAAATTTACGCAACTGTGTACCTAAAGCAAGAGCTTGCTCTTTCTTAGCTAAGTAAAGCAAGTTATCGCCACTGACCATAGTTGCAGCACCGCCTGTAGGCATTTCAAATACTTGTTGTTTGGGGCTGTTCCAAGCGATCAAGTACTTTTCTTCGGTGAAAGCGGAGTTGAGCAAACCACCTGTGCTACCGCCCCAGATAGGGGTTTTGCCCGTGGGCTTTGCTATTGTTGCTTCTGACATTGAGATGTTCTCCCAAATTGCGTATATGCTTTTGATATCACTTGCAAAGATATCATTTCTATATACCCCTGCTTCAAGCTTACTTAACGTTACTTTACGAAGCTTGACAAAACTTTTTAGGTTGGGCGCTTTGCGCCCCACTTCAAGAACTAATCAAACGACTAAGATAACGCTCAATCAAGATAATTGCCACAATGTCATCAATTGGGCGATCGGGCGATCGCATACCCAGTGGCACTAATTTCATCAAACCTTGAGCTGGATAAATTTGCCAAAATCTTTGCCGTGCTTCTTCGCTACTGTATCGCTCATCTACAGTAATAATTCGTAAATCAGCAAATGTGTCTTGTAGTTGCGCTTTCCACTGTTTCGATGCAGTTTGATCACCCATCACCATTAACGATATGGGATAGCTCTCCAATAAATTACCAACCTTAGCGATCGCCTCTTCACTAGGAATAACCGCCTGAAAATGGATCTTGCGATCCAATCCCATAACCGCCACACCACATTTTTGTTTCCCTGGATCAAAACCTAATAACACAGAATTTTCAGTAATTGATAATTGATACCTGACATCTAGCATTAAACCTCAAAATCGCCTAAAGCCTTATCCATACAAACTCTTAATTTTTCAGCCAAAACTTGAACATTGGGTTCCTCCAATATACCCATATGAGTACCAGGAACCTCATAAATTTCTAACTGACCGTTCACAAATTTCCTCAAGCCAATTTCGGGGGGATTATTTTGATACCTGATAAAAAACGCATCCATCGCTTTAAACAGATTGACCCTTCCTGAATAAGCTTTGGGAGTGTAAGCCTTAGCAGTCTCAATCAGTGCCTCTGGACAATAGCTGTACGGCTGATACTGATTCCCATATCTGAGAACACGCAGATTCCTTTCCACGAGGTCATTAACCTTTTCCATCAATTCTGGAAGGGGCAGCCGTAATAAATTAGCAACTAGCTGGCGGAATGGCAATAATTTTCTGCCCATTTCTATATTCGTATCAAATAAAGCCAGTAACCCCACCTGCTGCCCTTGGGCGACTAGCTGCTGCGCCATTTCGTAGGCAACCACTCCGCCAAAACTAAGCCCCATCAGAAAGTAAGGACCCTCTGGTTGAAGAGTTCGCATTTCTTCGATATAGTGGGCTGCCAAATCTTCCATTTTGGGTAAAGAAAGCGCTCTATCGGTCGCTTCTGCCATTGCATAATGGAGAGCATAAATCGGCTGTTCTGGTCCTAAATAGCGACTTAAATCATTGAAATAAATATGGTGAATACCAAACAAAATAGGACGAGAACCACCTGATTGAATGGGAACGAGGGAATACCAAGATGGTATCACTTTTTCCTTTCGCAAAACTTTCGCCATTTCTTCAACAGTTGGATTTTGGAACAAAACAGATAAAGGCAGATTAGTCTGGAAACTTTTTTCGATTTGGGCAAATAGCTTCACTCCCAGCAGCGAGTGTCCGCCAAGATTGAAGAAGTTATCTTTTACTCCAATAGGTTTATGTTTAAGAACTTTCTCCCAAATCTTCGTTAGCTGAAGTTCCAATTCATCGCGAGGAGCTAGGAAGTCTTCATCCGTATTTTGTCCAGTTGAGTCAGGTGCGGGGAGAGCGAGGCGATCAGTCTTACCATTAACTGTCAAGGGAAATTTTTCTAAAAAGACAAAAGCCGACGGAATCATGTAGTCGGGTAAATTCTGTTTCAAAAATTGGCGTAATTTGGTTTGAGTTAATTGTGCTTGGGGTTGCGGCACAATATAAGCAATGAGGCGTTTGTCTCCAGGTATATCTTCACGGACGATCGCCACTGTGTTTAAGACATCAGCATGTTGATTGAGAACAGCTTCAATTTCTGCCAATTCAATCCGAACCCCCCGAATTTTCACTTGTTGATCAATTCTTCCTAAAATATCCAGCGTCCCGTCTAAGCGATATCTACCGCGATCGCCTGTGTAGTAAAGTAAGTCTGTATCATCATCACGGAAGGGATTTTTGGCAAATTTAGATAATTGTTCTGGTTTAGCATTTATATAACCTTTGGTACGGAAAGGAGTTCGGAGAACAATTTCTCCTACTTCTCCAATCCCAGACAATTGACTATTAGGTGTAAAAACTAATGCTTGTGTTTCTGGTAATGGTGAACCAACAGGTTGCACTCCAGGTAAAAGGCTTACTGGCACACAGTAGTAACATTTTGCCAATGTAGTTTCTGTCGGTCCATAGAGATTAACTATTTGCCCACTTTCTGGAAATACAGAACGCCATTGTTTAATTAATTTATCTGTCAGAGGTTCTCCCGCAGAGAATAGTAATCGTAAATTCCGTAAGGATATGCCCTTTGGCACATCCATTAACCATAACAGGATTAAAGTAGGTACGGTGTGTATTAAGGAAATTTGCTGACTTTCCAACCAAGACAAAACTCTCATAGCTGAGAGTTTATCATCGTCTGCATCAGGTAAGCACAAAGTAGCACCACTAGTCAGGGGTAAAAAGATATCTCTGATCACAACATCAAAAGATAACCCTGTTAATTGGGCTACACGATCTTGGGGTGTAATTGCAAATGTTGACCTTTGCCAGTGGAGGAAGTGCGATAATCCTTTATGACACCCTAAAATACCTTTGGGAATGCCAGTTGTACCAGATGTGAAGAAGATATAAGCAGAATCATCAGGTGATAGGGTCACTCTGACTGGGGTGTTTGCTGAAGAATTTAAGGATGCTTTTCCTGTATCTGGGTTAATAGTAATAGTCAAAAGAGAACCTACAAAGCTATTTTTTGTCTCTTTACTAATGAATAATACAGTCTTAACAACCGCCGTAGACAGCATCAATTCTTGTCTGATTATCGGTAAATTTATATCTATATTTAATAATACACCTCCACTCATGAGTACACCCAGCATACTGGCAATTAGACCAAAGCTGCGAACACCTGATACTGCTACTACATCACCTTTTTGGATATTGGCAGTTATTAAAATTTGAGCTATTTCTGTAGATGCTTTAGCTAATTCTTGATAAGTCCAAATCTGCTCATTCTGGATAATCGCTGGTTGCTTAGGCGTTTGCGTAGCCCAGTCGGTGAAGATATTAGTAATTGGTTGATATTCTCGCTGAGGTATAGTCTGACTAGGATTAGGTAAAAGGGCTTGACTATTTGCTGTGATTAAAGAAAAGGAATGGATTGATTTTTGTGGCTCTGCCACAATTTGGGTTAATAACACCTCAAATTGATAGAGCATTTCTCTCATTCTTGCAGGGGCGAATAGGTCGGTGTTATAGACTAATTTTAGTTCAATGTCGTGATTTTTTTCTTGAGCATAGATGGTTAAATCAGAAAGAGAATTTACTTCTGGGATTAATATAGGTTCTACTTTTAACCCAGATAACACCAGACTATTTTCCTCTAAGTTCAACATATTAAAGCGCACTTGAAACAGTGGGGCACGACTCAAATCGCGATTAACTTGTAGTTCTTCTACCAGTTTCTCGAAAGGTAAATTTTGATGAGTATAAGCCCCTAAAGTTACTTTCCTCACTCGCTTGAGTAATTCTTGAAAACTGGGATTTCCTCCTAAATTAGTGCGGAGAGCCAAACAATTTACAAAAAATCCAATTAAGGGTTCAACTTCTTGGCGATTACGATTAGCAATTGGTGTACCAACAATAACATCTTCCTGACCTGAATAGCGATGAAGTAATATCTGAAATGCCGCCAGCAGAGTCATAAATAGAGTCACTTCCTCCTGCTGACTCAGTGCTTTGATAGCCTTGGTTAGGTCTTGAGAAAGTTCCAAAGATATAGAAGCACCATTGTATGTCTGAATTGCTGGACGTGGATGATCTGTCGGTAATTCTAAGACAGGGAGACTACCACCCAATTGCTGTTTCCAATAGGATAGCTGAGATTCTAAAACCTCACCTTGTAACCAATTGCGTTGCCATTGGGCGAAATCTGCATACTGAATCGGTAATACGGGTAATGAGGGAGTTTCTTCCTTACAGGCTGCTCGGTAAAGGTGGGATAATTCACGGTTCAAGACTCCCATTGACCAACCATCAGCGATAATATGATGAATTGTCAGCACTAGCATATGGGTTGTCTCCCCCAGACGAAATAAACTCACTCTCAGCAGAGGGGGATTTTTTAAATCAAAGGGTTTATGACTTTCTTGAGTGATTAGGTGTTGAACTTCTAAATTTTGTTCTTCTAAAGACAGTTCTCCTAAATCTGTCACCCCAACAGCTAAGGTTAATTCGGGCAGAATGATTTGAACCGACTCCCCATCAGAAGATGAAAAACAGGTACGCAAGGTTTCATGACGAACAATCAGGGCATTTACCGCTTTTTCTAGGGCTTCGATGTTGAGTTTCCCTTCTAATCGTAAACCTTGAGAAATGTTATAAATACCGTTAGCACCTTCATATTGGTCAATAAACCATAATCGAGATTGGGCAAAGGATAGAGGTAAGTTTTCTGTCCGTTCTATCGGTTGTATCAGAGAAGAAGCGGAGGATAATTGACTGTTATTAATTTCAATAAGTTGACTGAATTGGGCTATGGTTGGGGCTTGAAACAGATCTCTTAGAGAAATTTCGATACCATAAGTTTCTCGTATCCTCGAAATTACTTGAGTTGCAATAAGGGAATGTCCGCCTAATTCAAAGAAGTTATCCTCAATGCTCAAAAACGGTATGTTTAAAACTTGTCTCCAAATTTGAGCAATCTTCTCTTCTACCTCGTTGCGGGGCGCTGTCAAAGCGCCTGTTTCCTGACGGATAACCCGCAGCAATAATTTACCTCTATCAATTGCACCATTTTCAGTCAAAGGGATTTCTGACACTTGTACTAACTTACAGGTGCAAACAGTTCCAAAATCGTCTTTTACCTGAAAATCTGCGTCAATTACAACAGGGGAATTCGCAGTAAAATAAGCTGTTAACTTTTGCAAACTCTCAGATTCCACCTGCCAACGGCGGATGTTTGCGTTGCTTCCATCCAAACCTATAAATAGGTGTGTTTGGTCATGGTGTAAACTAGCCAGCATTGCAGAGATGCCTTGGGAAGGGGGTATGGTATAGAAACCTTTGGCACGAGTAAGGTTCTTCATCTGATATCCCTTACTCATCCCTATTTCATCCCACATACTCCAAGCAAAACAATAGCTTTGCAATGCACTTTGATATTTTTGGTAATGGGAAAAGCGATCGACAAAACTATTGGCAGCGGCATAAGCACCTACGGACATACCTCCAAAAAAGCCGTTTATGGAAGAAAAATTGATAAAAAATCCCTCTTTATTATCTTTGATCAATTGGTGCAGTGTCCAAGTTCCTAACATCTTGGGACGTAGCACCGATGACAAGTTTTCTTGGCTTTCTTCTAACACAGATTGTTCATGGAATTTGCCAGCTAAATGAATTATTCCATCTAAGTTTTTCCCCAATTTGTTTTTAGCTTTTTCGACAATTGACTGTAAATTATTTAAGTCACAAATATCAACAGCTTCATAAATTACCTCACCCCCAAGTTGCTGTAGTTCTTGATAAACTTTAATGGGTTGGGAAATAGCATCTTTTTCTTGTAAATGTAGATCCCATGTACTTTTTTCTGGTAAGGGAGTTCTGCCAATTAATAATAGCCGAGCTTGGTAATTTCGTAATAAATATTTAGCAATTTCTACCCCTACACCTCCCAGTCCGCCACTCAGCAAATAAGTTCCACCTTGCTGAAAGGGAATTGGATGTTTAGGTTCTTTTGATAAATCCACTTTTTCCAAACGAGTCACAAACCGATGCCCATTTCTGTAAGCAATTTCTCGTTCTTTTGAATAAACTTGTAGTTCTTGGAGAATATAATCCCCATTTTTTTCAACTTCTCCAAAAGTTAAATCAATATGACGACAATTTAACCAAGGTAGTTCTTGTGGAATGGTTTTTATCAATCCTAGAACTGGAGATTTTTCATAAGCTATTAAGTCATTTGACAAAATAGACTGGATGTGGTTAGAAATAAAGAGCAATTTAACTGATGAATGGTCAAAATCCTGAACTTTAGCTAAGGCTTGAACTAGGAATAATAGACTATATATTCCTAGTGCTTGCGCTTGTTCAAGAGCTTCTAAACTTTCGATATCCCCAGTATATTCATCATAAGTCCATAGGTGAAGAATTTGCCCGACGACAATCTTTTTGTTTGCTAAAGAGTTAAATAATAACTGGTAGTGTTCTGCTTCTTTTGAAGAAATTTGATAACTGGAATTATTGATTTCCAGAAAATTTTCTCCAGATGAAATAGTTATGTATGGCAGATTATATTGAGATAATATTCGGCTTATGTAATCTCCCAATCCCCAAGAATCAAGAAATATTAAAGTAGGATTAATTAAATTTAGATAATCTTTATTAAGAATTAGAGGTTTGGGCTGCCAGATTTGCCGATAAAACCAGTTAGGAATAGTATTAGAATTGCCTAATAATATATCAATTCCTTTGAGAGTTGGTTTAAACTCACCTGCATGAAAACGCTGGCTCAGTTGAGAGCGTTGAATCTTGCCTATGGCAGTTTTGGGAATAATTTCTTGATCTACGGGAATTAAATAATCTGGATTTATTGCTAATTTCTTGACAACTTGAGTCCGAATATCTTTCAGGAGATTTATCAAAGTTTGATCATCACCAAGTTTGGCATTAAAAAAAATGGCTAATTTATCCGTATCACTCCTATCCACACGCACAGGACAAGCGGCTGTATAAGATATTTCTACCCCGTCAACTTCTTCTACAGCAGCTTCGATTTCGTGGCAATAATGATTAAGTCCATTAATTATAATTATATTTTTCTGTCGTCCAGTAATCGTTAAACACCCTGAGCGCAAAAATCCTAAATCTCCAGTATTAAACCAACCATCTTCAGTAAAAGCTTCTTGGTTTGCTTGGGGATTTTGATAGTAACCAGATAGAACGGATACACCTTTTACCTGCAATTGTCCAACTGTTTCCTCCTCAACTACCTGATTTTCAGTATTGACAATTCGCATAGAAAAACCAGGAATAGCCGCTCCCACTTCTACAAATTTTTCTTCGTCTGTCGTTGAGTCCAATAAAAAACTGTTAGAAAAGGTAACTGCTGAAGATGTCTCAGACATTCCCCATGCTGGGTGCATTGCTGTAGCAGGGAGTTGATAGGACTTCAATAACTGCAAAAATCTTCTGGTTGTTTTGGCATCAATAATTTCACCTGCATTTAAAATAAATCCCATTGAGGATAAATCCCATTGGGTAGTTTGCTGGGTTGAAAGCTTTTCTAGTTGTTCATTTATCAGTCCATAAGCGAAATTAGGACTCCAGGTAATTGTGACTCGATAATGAGAAATCCAATCTAACCATTTTGTCGGTTCTTGCAAAACCAATTCAGTGGGAGCATGGATTTGCTGACAGCCCAAAAATACATCCCGAAAGTGGAACATAATTATACCCCCAACATGATCTAGGGGAAACCAATTCAAAGAGACATCCTCTTTCGTGAAACCATTCATCAGAGTAGTCCCAGCAGAACGTCCAATCAAGCTGCTATGACTCTGCATAACAGCTTTAGGTGTACCTGTACTTCCAGAAGTCAAAAGCAAAATTGCTAAATCTTCTGGTTGGCTGTTATAAAAGTTGAAATCTGGTTCAGATTTGCAGAGATTATCAATAATCTCAATTTGAAAATTTTCCAAATTAAAAAGTTTTGAGAAATCACGAATTTGAGGACATAAAGAAGCACTTGTTAATACAAGGGGTTCCTCTAACATCTGCCAAACATTCTGGAGTTTGCTTGTAGTATTGTTTATTTGATTATAATTTTGGGCAATTGATATAGGCATTGGCACAAATCC
>JBAXTW010000071.1:0-22972 GCA_037129985.1 Pseudanabaena sp. ELA645
TATCAGCAGTAAGAGGTTCAGGTGTGGGAGCAGCAGTTTGAGCAGTAGCTGCATAGACCCAAAAAACACCAATCAGAGCGGCTAGAGGGATACAAGCATTCCAGTTAACTGTATCCTTGAGTCTCCTCTTTTGATTTGAATTATAAACCAACACCTTAAAATTCTCCTCAACGAATTAACATACCAATGCAAATGCAAAGATTAATCACCCTATATAAAAACAGATCTAATACCGTAGATTTTGTGTGAATTGGTACATATACTCACAAAATCAATGTTTTACAGATTAAACTAGCGACGAAATAATTCTATACAAACTATAGGAAAATCAAGACTGGGCGATCGCTATTTTATGCGTTAAATTTTCTTCACAAAAAATGGGAGCGCATTGCTCCCATTTTTTGAAGAGTGATATTTTTGCTAATAAAAGCTTTTAGCCTTCAGATATTCTTACGGCGCTATTGCTTACTAATTTTGTCCGAAGTATTGCTTCATATACGCCATTAAATAATTCTCCGTTGCGAAACATTTCGCCTTGGCGCGAGCAGCACACCAAAACGTTCGTAATAGCGAATTGTTACAGTAGGAATCTCGGCTAAACAGCTTAGTTCGCCGATTTGTCAACCACGGGCGCTATTTTGAACGGATTCGTTAGGTTCCATGAAATGATTGATAAGTTTTTTTAATAGGATATTTGGTTTTAGGGATCTTGACCTTGAACCTAGCTGCAAGCCCTAACCTATGTTGCATGGGATGAAACAGCGCCTCAAGCGATAGAAAGTATCCCAAGCAAGAAATCAGAAATTAACTCAAGGACAAAAAATCATGCAAGCAACATTCCAACAGGCGAAGATCTCGGATAAAAGCAACGTTTCATTTGCTACTCTCTGTGTACTATATCCATTAATTGTTGCTTGCTTATCAGTAACAGCATTTCAGAAGTCAGCGACGGCTAGCACGATTGAAAATTGTAGTTCTGGGCTATCCCGTCCCGCAGCATCGGTTGCATGTCAAAAGAGGGGGAATCAACTTAATACGGTGATGGCTGGCACTGGGCTATCCCGTGCCACAGCATCGGTTTCATTTCAAAGGGGGTATCAACTTAATGGGGTGACGGCTAGCACTGGGCTATCCCGTGCCACAGCATCGGTTAGATAGCATCGAGCCTAGTCAGTTTTATTCGCTAGAGTCATCTATGGGTGGAGGCTCTAAGTGAATAACGCAACTCTTGTAGATACAAGGGGCTTCGTTCCAATGCCATTGCTAAATTCGTGCAATCGCAGAAATTCCTTCAGCATAATACCATTTAAGGTTTAAAAATATGACTAGTATCACTAATATCTCCGATAGAAGCAGCTTTTCAAATGCTACTAATTCGACTCACAATAAACTCATCTATCGTGGCAACTCCTACGAAGTTCCTACCCCAATCCCAGTTGACTCTAATTCTACGACTCAACCCAAAATTAAACTCATTTACAGGGGTAACACCTTCGACTGTACTCCATGTCCTGCGGTGATTTTTGAAGAGATTAAAACAGATTGCCCAACTGAAACCCTAATCTTCCGAGGAAATATTTACGAGCGTACACTTTGTCCCTCCTAGCCCAGCACCCTAACGTGTAGGCATGGTTACTAAAGAAGTGATAAATGGTTGTAAGGCTTATGCCAGTAAAGATCTATGGCGATTGAATGCAAAACCATGAAAAGCTTGACCAGAAATACTTTGAGCGACTCATCCCTCTTTAACAGTCCAGTGCCTAAATCGGAACTATATGGTTTTGGCATTGTTATTGCTCAGACAAGTCGGTTTCTTTCTATTTTATGTCTTAACCTAGCTGGCTATAGCTATAAAGACTGCGCGATCGCTATTTTATGAATTGAATTTTATTTTCAAAAAAAGGGAGCGCAGTGCGCTCCCTTTTTTTGAAGTATGAGATTTTCTCTAAAGAAAAATTTCTAGCCTTCAGAAGAACTTTGGCTGACAAATACGCCAGAACCAAAATCACTACCGTAACCTTCTTCACCGTGAACAGGTAAGTCAATACCTTGCTCTTCAACGGATTGAGGAACTCTCAAGTCCATAAATAGCTTCAGGACGAAAAGAATTACAAAAGTAGCTATACCAGCGAATATATAGGTTATAGCAACGCCCTCAAACTGCTTCCAAATCAGGATTGGATTGCCATCTAAAAGCCCAAGTGGAGCATCTCCACCAAAAGCGACTTTAGTTGCAAATACGCCCGTCAGCATTGCGCCAACAGTTCCGCCCACACCATGGACAGAGAAAGTGTCAAGGGAGTCGTCAAACTTGAACTTAGCACGCAAGCTAACAGCGATAAAACAACATACTGCTGTAATCGAACCAATCAAAATTCCGCCAATTGGCGTAACAAAACCAGCAGCAGGCGTAATGCCCACTAGTCCAGCGAGAAATCCACTGGCAATACCAACCGCCGTTGGCTTACCGCGCAGTACCCATTCAACCAATAGCCATGTCAAGCCACCTGCCGAAGTTGAAACTGTCGTGGCAACAATTGCAACTGCCGCAAGAGGTCCAGCAGCAAGAGCGCTACCTCCGTTGAATCCAAACCAACCAAACCATAGTATTCCAATTCCCAATAGGACATAAGGAACGTTGTGCGGAGTATGTGGTCTAGTTGCGAAGTCTTTGCGAGATCCGATCATCAAAACCGCAACTACTGCGGCAACCCCAGAACTGATATGTACAACCGTACCGCCAGCAAAGTCTAATGATCCAAGTTCTTGCAACCATCCACGTCCCCATACCATGTGGGCAAGAGGAGAATAAACCAAGGTAGACCAAAGCAAAATAAACCAGAAATAAGCCTTAAAGCTCATCCGCTCAACGATCGCCCCAGAAATCAGTGCTGGTGTAATAATCGCGAACATCATCTGATAGACCATGAACACTGCATGGGGAATCGTACCTGCGTAGCCAACGGGGTCAGGCTCAGTAAACTTAACACCATTGAGAAAAGCCCAATCAAGCCCACCAATAAATTTTTCGAGACCCTGACCAAATTCTGGAACTTTGACGGATACATCAAAAGCTAAGCTATATCCCCATAACACCCAAGTTACACCGACAACTGCCATGAGCAACAAGCTCATCATCATTGTGTTTAAGACGTTGCGGGTTCTAACTAGTCCACCGTAAAAAAACGCTAAACCTGGAGTCATTAGCAAAACTAGCGCAGCCGCAATCAACACAAATGCCGTATCGCCTGAATTAATTGGCGAAGCGGCAGGAGCAGCTAGCAATTTATCAAGTGCTTCTTTTTGCTCTTTTGTCAAAGTTACAACTTCACCAGCCGATGTTGGTGCAGGAGAAGCACTTGGTGATGCGCTAGGCGAAGCGCTGGAGGTGGGACTAGCCGAAGTCGTAGCTGTAGGGCTAGCTGTTGCCGTAGGGGAAGTGGTTGCTTGAGCCAAAGTCTGACCTGTAAAAGGAAAACTCACTAACCACAAGACTAGCAACGCACTCAGTAGAAATTTTTTGATCACAGACTCAATCCTTTCACAAAGTTTTTTTGTCATCACAAGAAAGCGACATGAGGCAAATGAGTACCGTTCCAAATAGCATTTAAACAACCAAGAACTTGTGGCAATCATTTACTCATTTGTATAGCTACCATAGAGAAGTCAACCAAGAATGATTTCATCAACTTATAAGTTATCAATGTGTATTAGAAGTTACATAAGCGACTATAAAATGGGGCAAAGCCCAGTTATGGTTTTTAGATTTACAAACAAAAATCAAAACGCTCCTAAAAATCATATGATTTACCGCATTAATTCTCTAAATCCATCGAAAACAAGGTAAGGATAGGACAGGCGGCGCTTTGCTCCTCCTGTCCCGTCCTTGTTAGCACCACCATTCAATTTTATTTTCGGGAACAAGGAGCTTGAGGCATTTGTCTGACTAACAAAAAGCAACACTGCTCCTTCGCAAAGCTTTTCCGAATTTACTCACACGCTCAAAAACTCCATGTGCTAGAGTTGGTGTACTTTCAAATATCGCATTCCTCACTCACATAACCTCTCAGGAAGTTGACATGGCAAAAGGCGGACTTGTACTTGGGACAACAGCAGCATTGGCGGCGGCTGTCGCGGTTGTTGGTTTTCAGCTAGCAAATCCTAGCATCGCCGCATTTCGGGATAGCCCCAAAGAAATCGTTGACGAAGCTTGGCAGCTTATCAATCGGGAATATGTCGATGGCGCATTTAACAAAGTCGATTGGCGACAGGTTCGACGACAGTATGTCGAAAATCGCGATTATTCTTCTAAGGCTGAAGCCTATCGCTCAGTGCGCGAAATGTTGAAGTTACTTAATGATCCCTATACGCGCTTCATGGACCCTGAACAGTTCAAGAGTATGCAAATTGATACATCAGGGGAACTCACAGGCGTTGGTATTCAGCTTGGCATGGATGATGCAACCAAGCTGCTCACGGTCGTTGCTCCTATCGAAGATTCACCCGCGTCTCGTGCTGGGGTGATGACCAAGGACATCATTACTTCGATCGCCAATAAATCTACCGAGGGCATGGATATCAACCAAGCTGTCGCCCTAATTCGTGGTCCTGCTGGCACGAAGGTCAAATTGGGGATTAAGCGGGGCGATCGCCAATTTGATCTGGAGTTAGAGCGAGCCAAGATTGAAATCCATCCTGTAAAAGCCGAATTGCGTGATACCAGTATTGGTAAGGTCGGTTATATCAGTCTGCGTCAGTTTAACGCCAACGCAGCCAGCGATATGCGTAAAGCGATCCAAGACCATGTCAGCAAGGGTGCTGTTGGATTCGTGATGGATCTGCGCTCTAATCCTGGTGGATTACTATATTCCAGTGCCGAAATTGCCAGAATGTGGCTCGATAATGCCACCATTGTTTCGACAATCGATCGCAAGGGTGAGAACGAGCGCTTAACCGCTAATCGTCAATCTTTGACGAATAAGCCTCTCGTGGTTCTGGTGGATGGTGGCTCAGCAAGTGCTAGCGAAATTCTCTCTGGAGCTTTGCAAGATAACAAACGCGCTGTAATTGTCGGAACCAAAACTTTCGGAAAAGGATTAGTGCAGTCAGTTCATTCCTTGAGTGACGGTTCGGGCATGGCGGTAACGATCGCTAAGTACTACACTCCAAGCGGACGCGATATTAATCACATGGGAATTGTGCCTGATCGTGTCGTTGAGTTAAGTAAAGACGATATCGAAAAGTTGAGTAAAAATCGAGATTTAGTTGGTACAAGTTCTGACCCCCAATTTTCAAAAGCACTCGATATTTTGTCGGGTGAGTTAAAAAGTGTAAGCTCACGATAAGTAGCTGGTTGCAATTAGATAAAACGTGGAATCGGTATCTTGCCCGTCAACAGGCTAGAAGCCTGTTCCACTATTGATTGATTATCTAAAAAGAGTGGTCTGAATAGTCAGATCTCTCTTTTTTTAAGTGTCCATGATTCTTGTTAAAACAGCTTCCATTGTGCTTTCTAGGTTCTGCCCCGAAATAAGTCCACTAGCTAAAGAATAACTATTATTATCACGGCGATAAAGGGTTTGAAAACCTGTTCGCGCTCTCCTGTCACCCATCACCCAATAACGTTGAATAATCGAGTCAGGGGCGATGATCCCCTCCCCCTCAATCTTGCCAAGGGCGCTATCATCAGCCACATAAGTAAATCGGCGCTCATCCGAATCAATCCGCCCCTTATAAGCCATCGTTAACTCTTCGCGATCGCTATTGGGAAATGTCAACTTAGTGACCATCGTAAACCAGAAATTATCCTTTGACCAACCCACTAAAGTTCTTCCTTTAACGGCGATCGGCATGGAATCACGCTCGATCCAATTTCCTTCGAGTGTCCATTTGCCAGGTTGAACTAAAAAGGTATGTGGCACGTTTTTTATGTCTCGTTTTAATAATCGATTTTCAACTCAATTATTGCCTAATTTATGGGATGTAATACAACAATTGGTTGTATACCCGTTTCGGAAATCTCGCTAAGCCCTAGAAATTGTCGATCAGGGCTATAGGTTCTTGTGTATTTAATTTCGTGTTGAGTCTTAGAAATTGTTTCAATTGCCGCAAGAATCTCGCGCTCAATGGTTTGCCCCATACGCCAACGCTTTGTCGTATTTTCGTCAAGAGAGAGCATGGGCAAGAAATGTAACCCGTGATCGGTAGCAAGGACTTCAAGGCTATTTGAATGTAATTGGTCGGCAATTTGTTCAAACGTTAAACTTGCATTTAGACCAAAACCGTTGCTGTAGGTGCGTCTCAATTCTGATAACGTAGCTCCGCAACCAATTATTTCACCTAAGTCACGGGCGATCGCCCTAATATATGTGCCAGAACCACAGGCGATCGCTACCTCCAACTCTGGATAATCACCATTCGTCCAAGCCAAGCTCTGAATTTCTTTGATTTCCACGATGCGCGTTGGAATCTCTACAGCAGCGATCTCGCCTCTCCTTGCGAGGTCATAAAGACGTTGCCCATTGACTTGAATCGCACTAAAGGCTGGCGGACGCTGCGTAATTTTGCCGATAAATTTTGGAAAATGCTCCGCAACTTCTTCTAATATTAAATCTGGTCTGGGGCGATCGCTTAAAACTGCACCTGTAATATCGTCAGTGTCAGTGACAATCCCAAATCTGATTTTGGCGATATAAGCTTTACCTTCAGGCAAAAATCGTAGGAGTCTGGTGGCATTTCCCACAGCGATCGGCAAAACACCCGTAGCCATCGGATCGAGCGTACCACCATGACCAATTTTTTTTTGTTTAAGTAGCTTTCTCAGCTTACTCACACAGTCATGGGCGGTAATTTGCGGGGGTTTATCAATACTCAAAAATCCATTAAACATAACTGAAAATAATTAAGGACAATTAAATTGGAAAAATCACACACAATTGATGCAAGAATATATAAACTTTTATTGCAATATTCTGCTGCAAACCAGAAATCTTGTATCGTCTAGATTTTGTTTTCATGTAAAATTACTGGTGTTGTAATTATATTCTTATGCCAATAAAAAATAGTGAAGGTCATCATTGATGGAACTAAACCAGAAGAAGTTTGTCATAAGACAGATGATATAGATACTAAAGTGAGCTACAGGTAATTTGTAAATCTAGTAGCGTTTACTAAATTTTATCCAAAGTTCGCTATAAACTTCCCTATTTAAGATTTATTGGTTGCTCGTCGCTAGTTGTAGTTTGGTTTGGTACTAATTTAATTTACTTGTTTGTGATATAGGGTGAGATCAGTTGGCTCGACTTGTATTCGGCGATATTCACGGTCAATTTAATGGATTAATGAAGTTAGTTGACTTCATTAATTATTCTGCTGACGATAAATTGTTTTTTTTAGGCGACCTAATTGATCGTGGCGATCACAGCGCTGACGTTGTGCGCTGGGTGATGCAGAATGGTCATGCCTGTCTCAGGGGTAATCACGAGCAAATGTGTCTTGATGCCTATCAAAGCAAGAAAGGATCTTTAGTATGGAAAGGCTGGATGATGAATGGCGGCACTAACACCCTAGAGAGCTACGGTGAAAGCGGCGTAACTCCAGAACATATAGATTGGATGCAGCAACTGCCTCTTTTCATAGACCTAGGTGATGCTTGGCTAGTCCATGCGGGACTTAATCCCAATGTTCCTCTCGAATTGCAGGGCGCTCCAGAGTTTTGTTGGATTCGAGATGAATTTCATAGCGCGAGTGAACCTTTCTTTGATGACAAAATTATCATCACTGGGCATACGATTACCTTTGTATTTCCTAATGTCGAGCCTGGTAATTTGGTTTTGGGTAAGGGTTGGCTAGACATTGATACGGGTGGCTATCACCCTAGGAGCGGTTGGTTATCGGCGCTAGATTTAGATTCAGCAACGGTTTATCAATGCAATACTTTTAGCAATGAATTAAGAGTTAATCCATTATCTGAAATTACAACCGTAATTGAGCCGATGCCTACGAGAGCCGAAAGACTGCAAATCAAAAAGAACAATAGTCCTAAACGTCGCTGGACTTGGGCTTAAGCTAAAAAAAACAAGTTTGATTAGGCTACGCATAATCAAACTTCTGCAACTGTGCATCTATGGCGACAATAAAACTTGGTATAAATCAGGACGGCGATCGCGGAAAAAGCCAAAGGAGGCGCGATTGAGTCTGATCATATCGAGATCGAAATTGGCTAAAATCACACCCTCTTCGTTGTCATTAAGTTCAGCAACTTTGTCGCCGCGATGGTTGGCAATGAAGGAATGACCATAAAAAGTTTGATTTCCCTCTAGTCCGATCCGATTCGCCGCCGCCACAGGAATTACATTACTAACCGCATGACCGATCATCGCTCTCTGCCAAGGATCTTTGGTATTTAAGTTCGGCTCCTCTGGCTCCGAACCGATCGCCGTCGGATATAGCAAAATCTCTGCACCCATCAAGACCATTGCTCTGGCACATTCGGGGAACCATTGATCCCAACAAATGCCCACACCAATTTTGCCAAAAGCCGTATCCCAAACTTTGAAGCCTGTATCACCGCCACGAAAATAAAATTTTTCTTCGTAACCAGGTCCATCGGGTATATGACTTTTACGATAGATTCCCAGTAATGTCCCATCAGCATCGATCATCGCCAGACTGTTGTAATAGACTTGATGCGATCGCTCAAAAAATGAAACAGGAATTACGACATTAAATGCTCTTGCCAAATTTTGAAAATAGGCGATCGTGGAATGATTTTCTACAGGTTGTGCCAAATCAAAAAATTGATCGCGTTCTTCGCGGCAAAAATAGGGGCTTTCAAATAATTCTGGAGGCAAAATCACCTGCGCTCCCTGTTGAGCCGCCTTAATTACTAAGTCGGAAATTTTAGAAACATTAGTAGTGATATCAGCATTTAAGGGTGCTTGAATAACAGCGATCGTAATAGTTTTAGAAGATGACATTGGTAAATAAGTAAATGGGCTTAATTAAATATAAAATCAAAACCATTGGCGCACGCGCAGCGTGCGCCAATGGTTTTTGGATTTTTGCGCGGTTAATCAATAGACTACCTTAGCCATGAAACAACTTGTCATCTTATTAATTCAGTTTTATCGATGGTGTATCTCGCCATTGCTACCGCCAAGGTGTCGATTTCAGCCAACTTGTTCTCAATATGCATTAACAGCGATCGAGCGATTTGGATTAGTCAAAGGCGGGGCGATCGCAACTAAGCGAATTTTATCTTGTCATCCTTGGCATATAGGCGGTTACGATCCAGTGCCAGAGGTTGTAACGAAAAATGTACCAGATTCTAAAACGTAGTGGCAATTCATGAATTGCCACTACGTTTCATGAAGTTTTTTATGTCACAGCGTCAACATTGCCGAGATAAAGTCAGATGAGAATCTTTCAATTCTCTGACGATTGGCACGATATTTTTTAGATTAACGTCACTCCGTCCTAATACATTGCGTAAAGCTACAATTGCTTCTTTATATTCTTCAGTAAATTGATGAGCATAAATCGGTTGTGTATCCGAATAAGAAAATAGCAAAACTTTGATCACACCGTTACGAACTTCTCCAACCAATTCACGCGAAAGATCAGAAATCGCCTTTTGCCTTAAGTGTCTAAACCCGCGCACAGTAGTCGCATACATTGACGGTAATCGGTTGAGTGCGTAAGTCGCAACTTGATCTCGATTAATTTTTTTATGTACTTCAGGAGTTGTTGTCTGTTCGATCGCCATAAAGACTAGATGTTCTAATACATTTACCAAACCCAATTTAGCCTGTAAAGTGTAAGACTCTAATGCTCTGTATTCCATTTCAATTAAGTCTCGCGACTTTTTCTCCACAGACCAATCCCCACCACGGGAATAGCCATTAGATTGGTCTGAACTTAATTTTGTTGCCAGTATTTTCTTTTGGGCTAATTGCCTCTCGATTGATCGCCTAGAAGCACTTAGCAATGCTTGCTGAGTGCGATTTAAGTTAGGAATATATCCAGATGAGTTCCCTTCACTAACTTGAGCAATGGTTACGTCTTGAGAATTATTTATTTGTCTCAAATATGAGGATTTATCAACTATTTCTTGAACTAGCGATGGTACATCTCGCCAGCGCAAGTATTTTCTGCGGAGGATTTGACCTAATTGATGCAGCGCCCCTGATTTAGTCACAAATAAGTGATTGTGGACTGGTGTAACACGATGTAAGGGATCGCCTAACAGAACTGTTTGAATACCATGCTTTACAACTAAAGAAATTTTGGGTTGTAGCTTAGTTAACGCATAATCATGTTGATGATGCCACCCTTTCATGGATGTCGCAAATAGTGGTGGTAATCGATTAAGGCTGTAAGCCGTTACTTCTCCGACATTAATTCTGTAATGTATTTCTGACCGAAGTTCAGCTATTTGGTTATGAACTTCCTTAACAACAATTTCTTCTAAAACATTGACAAAGACGCTCATAACTTTGCCTCTATAAATAATACCTGCACATAATTTAGCAAGTAAATTTAGATTGGCTGACCGTATAAATGGCGTAACTTTTAATTTTATTTGATTCTCAGTCAATAAGCCTTAAGAAGGGGCTTAGCAAGGGGCTTAAGCCCCTTGCCTGTTGATGTTATTTCGACAAAATACCTTAGGGTGATTTAACCAAGACGATAGCCAAAACCTCTAACGGTGACGATATGCTTGGGATTGCTAGGATCGACTTCAATTTTCTCGCGCAACCAGCGAATATGTACATCCACGGTTTTACTGTCTCCAACAAAGTCCACGCCCCAGACTTTTTCCAGTAGTTGCTCCCGCGACCATACTCGACGAGGATGACTCATAAATAAATCTAGTAAGCGAAATTCTTTTGGAGAAAGATTAATTTCGGCATCGTTGATCGTCACTCGACATTCATCGGGATACATGGTGATATCGCCGAATTGGTAGACAGCCGCATTAGTTGCCAAAAAATCACGGCGACTACGGCGCAGCAGCGCTCGACAACGGGCGATTAATTCTCTCATGCCAAAGGGTTTGCTGAGATAATCATCGGCTCCGACCTCTAAACCCACAATGCGATCGCTTTCGTTCCCCCTTGCGCTAATCATCAACACAGGGACATTATTACCGTCGTGGCGCAAAATTCGACAAATGTCCAAACCATTGATCGAAGGCAACATAATATCCAAAACTACCAAATCTAGTTTTGCCGTAGTCTTAGCAATTTGGAGGGCGCTGTAACCATCTTCAGCTAGTAAAACGCTATATCCTTCCTCACGCAAAGCTAAGGCGATCGCCTCTTGAATAATCGCTTCATCCTCAACAACTAAGACATAGCCAACAGTAGTTTTAGAAGCCGAGGGCGAAAGTTCTGTTAAGAGCATAAAGTTCTGTGCTAGTGGGCTTGATGCGAAATTCTCTAACCGTATCCAATTTTACAGTCTCTTGCCAATTTTAAAACCATGAGAGTCTGTCCCACAAGTATGCATTAGTCCATACATCTCGGCAAGCTGATAAATTTCTTCGGTCTGACGAGGACTTGGCTTCCAAGGATCACTACTGTCATAACCATAATAAGTTTCGACACCATCAATACCTAATGCGGCGGCGGCGGGGATCAAGTCTTCAGGCGATCGCCGATAACGGGCGGGATGGGCTAGTACCGCCAATCCCCCTGCGACATGAATCGCTTTAATGACGCTAATTGCTTGATAATCCAATCCTGCCGTAGTTTTGCCCTGCAAGTAAGGATGCATCGACTCATGTTCGGGATCAAAGCCATAGCCGAGAATATGCACCTCGGTGAAAATCAAGCTGGCATTAATTTCAATTCCCGACCAGAGTGTGGGTAAAGACTGGGGATCACTGGATTGACTAACGCAGCGATCGAGATATTGCTTAGCAAGGTGATACCCTGCGATCGCATGGTGATCGGTGATTGCTAAGTCAGACAGATTCATGGCGATCGCTTGCTGGATTAAATCGACAGCTTGCATCTTGCCATCAGAATATACGGTATGCAAATGAAAATTTAGTCGATGTGGACAACTCATGGTGTCAACGGACGCAAAAATATCTCGCAACTTACAAGTTGCTATTGCACCAGATACTAAATGTGGATTTTGGACTATCATGACACATCTCTATATGAGTCAATATTGTTCTGTTCGACAGCGCTCTGCTCAAAAGTCATGTGATAACTCGGCAGCAACTCACGAGATTCTACCTGGCCTAAATTCGACTCAATAGCTGAGGTAAGAGCAATACACTCAATACCAGATACATCAATCGCACGTTCAACGACTTTGCCATCTTTCCCGATTAAGTACTCAATGCGCTGATATTGCGACATATTCTATAGATTTTTCCCAACAATAACAATTACTAATATTCTAGCGTCTCTCTATCCAAAATTGTTTGTCTTTATAAAGCACTATGTAGCAGTTCTAAATCATTTATGAGAAAATAGGGCTTCGACTCATGATTTCTATATAACCATCTGACCAAGGGCTTTTAAAATTTGCAGCACTTCATATAAATGATTTTCGGATTCCGAAAGAGAGAAAACTTTGGATAGCGTATAGGAAGGATTAGAAGGTTCTTGATTTAATCTAATAAACCGAAATTCGCGACCATTAGTAATCATGCCAAATGGCTGCTGTTTTTGACTGGGACTTGCCAACATATAAGTAAGGGCTTGGGGCAGAGCCATCATTACATCATATTGAATGCTCTTGGCTTCAATCACTACTACCCAAATTGCGTTCTGCCTAATATTATTTCGCAACACTAATACGTCTATTTGTCCGCGCACAATTTCTAAGCCATCTTCTGAGACAACTTCCACTGATTCTTCTAGGGTGGTGTAGAACGGGGGATCATAGAAACCCGCTAGAGATAGTAATGGTGATAATGTCACCATCTTCACGGTTACTTCTAACAGTGGGCGTTTTGCTAGGTAAAGGTATTGTTGTCTGGTGCGATCTAGTTGCTCTTTTTCAAATTCACTTAATGCTGGCGAAGTTTGTAATAAATGGGTGAAGAAGTTATCAGTTGTATATTCTTGATGCAAGTAAAACTTATTTTCGACATCATACAAACTGAGTCTTGAGGCTTGAAGTGTTTGGGGCATAGATTTTTCTCCCGTTTATTTTTGGACCGACGATCGCCTTTGCTACTTAGAAAAAGCGATCGCCCAATGCATCATTTACCCGCAAGACGTTGCTGTGCGTTCTGAATTCCCATCGTTGCGTATTTATCGTTGGGGCGTGATGTTAATGCACGGTTGAAGTTGATCAATGCGGTATTGTAATCCTTCTTGTTATAGGCTGTATAAGCAGTTTTCATGAAAGTGTCGTATTGACTTCTAACAGCTTGAGGGCGATTAACAGATCTGATTTTGGTGACGGTAGTTGATTGTTGAGTTGTAACGGATTGGGAGTTAATAGCTCTAGATTTGATGTCAGTTACTTTTTTATCAATTTTTTCAGTGATTTTTTCAGCAATTAAAGTATTGCTGTTTTCAGCCGAGTTCGTAGAAGGAAGAACTTGAGCCGCCTTGGCTAGATCGCCAAATAAGCATGAACTCACGAGTGTCAGAATAAGTAGTTTTTTCATAATTTGTCTATTGATTTTATTTATCTAATTCCAAGACTTTAGCAGCCGAGAGGCCATCTGTCGCTGTGCCAAAATACCAAAGTGAAGCCGCCGCTTCTGCACGAGTAACAGGTTTTTGTGGTTGCAATAATGTCGTAAACCCAAAACTGCGGCGAATATTAGAAATATCTCGCAATTGAGCGTCGGCAAAAATTGCGCTTAGGGCATTCTCACTAATGCGATCGCTGTCCTTAAATCCATAAACTTGACTAACTGTTTCCAATGTGGCATTGGGTAAAGGTTGCCTGAGATCAATAGGAATTTTCCATTGAACTAGCTCCTCGCGTAGTAGGGGATCATTGGGGCGAAAGCGATCGCCAGTACCACCGATCAACCCTGCATTTGCTAAGCCTTGAATAACGGCAAAGTCGGGATGATTATTGGGAATATCAGGAAAACTT
This sequence comes from Pseudanabaena sp. ELA645, assembly GCA_037129985.1. Lineage (GTDB taxonomy): Bacteria > Cyanobacteriota > Cyanobacteriia > Pseudanabaenales > Pseudanabaenaceae > Pseudanabaena. The sequence goes on from JBAXTW010000071.1 coordinate 14,080, forward strand.
GCCGTATCGTTGGGTTGAGCCAGTCGAATTTGGCGACTTGGTTGATTCTTATACAAACGATTATTGGTTTGCAATAACCATCTTGCATATTCACGGCGGGCGACTAGACTATTTGGCTGGAATTGCAGACCTGTTTTTGGGGTGATTGTTCCCAATTTGTTTAAGTCTTTGATCCAAAGTCGGAGGGGCGTTGGGGCAGTTTCAAGATCGCTAAATTCGCTGATTTGAGGTTGAGGATTAATGAAGTTTATATAAAATAATGATTGCAGTGTATTTTTTGGGAGATTTGATGTTTTTAGAGATTGTAAGGCGATCGCTTTTGACTCGTTAACCAGAGTTAGACTGCTTAGACGATTTTCGTCCTTAAGTGCAGAAAGAGATGGAGAAGTCGCAGGTGAAATTTGGGGTTTGGCAGTTATGGGAATTGAGGTTGATGCGGGGTTTGATTGTTTGGTTTGATTAGATTTTTGGGCGATCGCATCTGGACTAGGTGGACTCGCAGGAGCGATCGCATTCTCTAGAGACCGTCCCAGATTGGAGCCTTGACAAGCGCCCAGACAAGCAACCAAACATGTCGCCACTCCGACTAAAGAAATTTTAGAAACTTCGTGAAACTTTACCTTCATATAGCGATTTTAGCTTCTTTACGGGCTACTTAATAGGGGCTACTTAACTTGTGGCTGGATTTGTGACTGGATTTGTTCGGCGAGATTTTTGGCTAAAAAAGCCCGATTAGGACATATTGATACACCCGCAGTTCGTAAAGCTTCGGCAGCCCATGTATTGCAATTAAATCCTGAAAAATATTTAGGAACAGCGGCGTAAAAATTGCTAACACCATATTGACCTTTACCGATCGCCGCTAAGCGATCGCCTTTTTCATTTAGCGTAAATGTCTGTTTAACATAAATAAATAATTTCTGAAATCCTAATTCCGATAGTTCAATTTTAAAAATTGTGAACTGGAAAAATTTTTCAGGAAGTTCAGCAAAACTCGATACATGCATAACGCTATCCGAAGGGATAAACGCAGCGCGTAAGATCGAGGGAATCGATTTATCGTCTTTAAAATAAAACTGGCGATCGCCCCAACCAACTTCAATATAAGGAGAGTCTTTCCATTCTTCCGCACCAAAGTTTTCTGAATCCTGTTGCGCCCATGCTAAACCCGAATGCCAGTCATGCTGTATTAAATAAATAATCCGCGTTTTAGTATTTGGAGCAGGTGGAAAGAGTCCCGATGTTGGACTGGGACAATAAAGGAAATAACTGGCGATCGCGAAGATAATAGCTAGGGCAATCCCCAGTAATATTCCAATAAATATTCTAATTTTTTGTTTGCGGATCACAAGCAACATTGATGAACGAAATTTAATGCAAGAAATGGCGAATGCCCGTAAGCACCATAATTATGCCAAGCTCATCAGCCGCTTTGATCGAATCTGCATCATGGATACTGCCACCAGGTTGAGCGATCGCGATAATCCCTGCGGCGGCGGCGGCTCTTACCGAATCATCGAATGGGAAAAAACCATCGCTGGCTAAAAACGCACCCTGAGATTTTTCGCCTGCTTGCTCTAAGGCAATTTTGATCGAACCAACTCGATTCATTTGCCCTGCACCAATACCAATCGTGGCGAGATCCTTGGTAACAGCGATCGCATTGGATTTGACATGACGACTAATTTTCCAAGCAAAAATTAATTCTTGCAACTGCTCTGGTGTGGGCTGTTTTTGGGTGACAACTTTCCATGATTCTGGTTGGATAATTTCATTGTCCGACCGTTGGATGAGCATTCCACCCGCAATGGTTTTGACGGTTTCATGGGAACCATACTTGAGATCAGATAGAACTAGGACACGCAGATTTTGTTTTTTACTCAGAATCGCCGCCACACTAGGCACACAGGCGGGAGCTACCACGCATTCCAAAAATGTTTTATTTAAAAGTTTTGCGGTGTCTTCATCAATCGGGCGGTTCAATGCGACGATGCCACCAAAAGCGGAAGTGGAGTCAGCATCAAAGGCGCGTTGATAGGCTTCGGCAATAGTGGGGGCGATCGCTACACCACAGGGGTTGTTGTGTTTGATGATCACCGCACAGGGCTGTTCATCACTAAATTCAGCGATGATGCTCCGCGCTGCTTCAAGATCAAGCAGATTATTAAAGCTGAGTTCTTTTCCTTGCAGTTGTTGCGCGGCTGACCAACCTTTGGGAGTTGCGCCAACTTGATACCATGTGGCGGGTTGATGAGGATTTTCGCCGTAACGCAACGATTTGGGATTATTGCATAACAAAGTATAGGAAGAAGAAAGTGTAGAAGATTTTTCTTCTAGGCTGTCGGGTTTATCACCACTCAAATATTGGGCGATCGCCGTGTCATATTCTTGAGTATGTTTGAAGGCGGCGATCGCTAATTGTTTACGAAATTCTAGGGTGGTTTCGCCGTTGTTGGCTTTTAGCTCGGCCAGAAAATCTGCATATTGGCTAGGGCTAGATAATACTGCTACATGACGATAATTTTTGGCGGAAGCGCGAATCATGGTTGGTCCACCAATATCGATGTTTTCGATCGCATCTTCAAGGGTGACATTGGGCTTAGCGATCGTCTCCGCAAATGGATAAAGATTTACCACGACAATGCGAATGGGTTGAATCTCATTATCGGCGAGATCTTGCTGGTGTTCAGGGAGTTCTAATCTTGCGAGAATGCCGCCATGAATGCGCGGATGCAAGGTTTTGACCCGACCGCCCAAAATTTCAGGCGCACCTGTATAGTCAGAGACTTTAGTAACTTCTAGTTCCGCAGCCTTGAGCGCTTTGGCAGTCCCGCCGCTACTAATTAACTGAAAGTGATAGGTGGTTGATAGTTCACGCGCAAGGTCGAGTAGTCCTGTTTTGTCAGAAACACTCAAAAGGGCAAGGGGTTTCATATAAGTCTCCAAAATCAAATAAAATAATAACCATGCAAGTTCGCCAGAGTGTCACCCATAGCAGCACCGATTCTAACTCTCTGCATGATCAGATTGCCAAAGCGATCGCTAAAGCGCAGATTACAGGATCGCCGATTTTATTTAGTTACTCTCAAAACTGGGAGTGCAGCAATCCTTTGTTGTTATTGGCGAGCAAAACTGATCCGAAGCAGGCGAAATTTTATTGGGAGCAGCCGACAGCCGATTTAGTATTGGCGGGGGCGGGCGCAGTCGCTGAGATTTCAGTTCCTAATCACAATTTGAGCGATCGCTTTGCCTGTGCCAAGCAATTTATGAAAGCACATTTAGATAATGCGCTCATCGTCCAACATCCCGCCTTGGGAAAATCCGAAATTCCCATACATGTTTTTGGGGCTTTTTCTTTTTATCACAGCAACAGTCAGAGCCATGATTGGTTAGATTTGCAATCATCTAACGACCAACCCGCGATCGAGTTTCCGACCTTGTTATTTTTTATCCCACAATGGATGGTACGCCATTCTTCGACGGGTTGCACATTGACCCTCAATCACTACATTCAGCCTTGGGATAGGGCAAATGATGTAATCGCATCTATAGAAAATATGCGATCGCATTTATACGAAAGCTCACATTATCAAGCGCCAACATTACATGAAGTTAACAAAATCATTGAGGTGGAAGGATCACAAATCTGGACAGAGATTGTCGAGCAAGCGTTAACTTTGATTAATCAAGGGCATTTTGAAAAAGTGGTACTTGCTAGGGCGCTCGATGTCCTTGCCGATCGCAATTTTGATCCGTTTCAGGTACTCCATGTCCTGCGATGTGAATATCCTGAATGTATTTCGTTTTTGTTAGATTGCGGTGTGGGTAAGACCTTTTTGGGGGCTACACCTGAAGTAGTTTTACAGTTTAAGATGCAGAGCGATCGGCTCTGGTTACGCAGTGATGCCCTTGCAGGCTCGATCCAACGCGGTAAAACGGTGCTAGAAGATCAAATGCTGGGAAATTATTTACTTAATAGTGAAAAAGATATGCGCGAACATCAATTTGTAATTCGCTCAATCTGCGATCGCTTGCAAAGTATGGGCGCAGCGATCGATCCGCAAGTAAATACAGGTTTGCTCAAACTTTCCAATGTGCAGCATTTACATACACCGATCACCGCCCAAATTCATGATTCCGACTGGTTGATTGCCCTTGATATTTTGCAACAGTTACATCCGACGGCTGCGGTTGGTGGTGAGCCACGGGATCGGGCGGTTTGTTTTATGCAGCAATGGGAAGCCTGCGATCGCGGATGGTATGCGGCTCCGATCGGTTGGCTAAATGGCAATGGTGAAGGCACTTTTGGCGTGGGAATTAGGGCGGGATATATTCAAGGCGATCGGGCGCGGATTTTTGCAGGTGCAGGAATTGTCGCGAATTCGCAAGTTGAAAATGAGCAAAGTGAAACTACGATTAAGTTTGCGGCTTTGTTAAACGCTTTAGGGGCTATGTAGCCATTATTTGATCAAATATGACGAATTAGTTGCGATCACGTTGAGTTTATATTGATTGAGGCAATAGTGATGAATTGATGACAAAAGAGCGCAAAGTTACAAATCAATACGCCTGTCAAAAAGTAAACTAAGTCTTCAATTACTACAGTTTTATTTGTATGAGCCAGTCAACAGCCCCCCAACCTTGGAGTCAGCGTTTCGAGACAGCGCTGCATCCTGCGATCGCCCTATTTAATGCCAGCATCAGTTTTGACATTAATTTAATTGAATATGACATCACGGGATCGCAGGCGCATTCACGGATGCTAGCGAAAGTGGGCATTATTAGTGCTGCCGAAGGGGAAATGCTAGTTAACGGTTTAGAGCAGATCCGCCAAGAATTTCGTTCGGGCAATTTTAACCCTGGGGTGGATGCTGAAGATGTGCATTTTGCGGTGGAGCGCCGCTTGACCGAGTTGATTGGCGATGTTGGTAAAAAAGTGCATACAGCGCGATCGCGTAATGATCAGGTTGCGACCGATGTACGTTTGTACTTGCGTGACCAGATTCGGAAGATTCAAGGAGATCTGCGGACTTGGCAACAAACTCTGGTTACAAAAGCTGAGCAGAATATCGAGACTTTTATCCCTGGGTATACGCATCTACAACGCGCCCAGCCGATTAGCCTCGCCCATCATCTCCTTGCTTATTTCGAGATGGCGCAGCGCGACTGGACAAGGCTGAATGAAATCTATGAACGAGTAAATGTTTCGCCCCTTGGTTCAGGTGCTTTAGCAGGTACGCCCCACCCCATAGATCGCCATTACAGTGCTGAACTTTTAGATTTTGGTTCCGTGGGACGCAATAGCCTTGATGGTGTGTCCGATCGCGATTTTGCGGTGGAGTTTCTCTGTGCGGCGAGTTTGATCATGGTGCATTTGAGCCGCTTGTCGGAAGAGGTGATTTTATGGTCTTCACAAGAATTTAGTTTTGTGAAGCTCAGCGATCGCGTTAGCACTGGCTCTAGCATCATGCCCCAAAAGAAAAATCCTGACGTTCCTGAATTGGTACGCGGCAAAACTGGAAGGGTGTTTGGACATTTGCAGGGCTTGCTGACAATTCTTAAGGGCTTGCCCCTAGCCTATAATAAGGACATGCAAGAGGATAAAGAAGGGATCTTTGATGCAGTAGTCACAGTTCGTGCTTGTTTGGAAGCAATGACGATTTTGATCGATGAGGGCATTGAGTTTCAGCCTAAACGTCTTGCTGAGGCAGTTGCTGAGGACTTCTCAAATGCCACCGATGTCGCCGATTATCTCGCTGCTAAGGGAGTTCCATTTCGCGAGGCTTATCAACTAGTTGGGAAGTTGGTCAAAACTTGCACCAGTGAAGGAATTCTGCTCAAGGATTTATCAGTGGAACGTTGGAAAACTTTCCATCCTCAGTTGGAAGCCGATATTGTCGCGGCGATCGCTCCAGCACAGGTAGTTAAGGTTCGTAATAGCTATGGTGGTACTGGTATTGAGCAGGTCAAGATCCAAGTTGAGGCAGCGAAGAAATTAATTGCGTAGCTGTATCTCAATCAGGCGATCGCCTTCAATTCCTCTTAAAAAGGGGGAGGAAGATAATTAAATTGATTCTCCCCCCTTTACAAGCTACCGTGTACAGACAAGTCATAAAACCCAGCCAAGTCAACAATTAATCGCCCCCTAGCCCCCAATTCTGGGGGAACAAGAAAATAAAATTCTTTCAAAGTCCCCCAGAATTGGGGGATTTAGGGGGCTTAGATACACTGAAACGAAGACAGAGAGAGTCGTATCCTTGGAGTTTTTAGCAATGATCGATTGGTTATTGACGTGGGGCGTGACAAAGGCGGCAGGTGTAGTCGTTTATCCCATTTTGGAGAGTCTGGCTCAGGATGCGGCAAAGGATTATGGCAAGGATTTTTTTAAGGATTGCCTGAAAAAGGTGATCCGCTTGCCTGAACCTGATGTGTTGAAGGAAGCCTATGGGAAAGCACTGAAAAATTTTTTGGAACTTATTCAGGATGAGTTGCAAGGGGCAAGTTATCAGGAACCAATTATCAAGCAGTACGTTCCTTTTTTGAAGAAGTTTATCGATCGCGAAGAAGTGGCGGCGGCGCTAGGGATGGCGTTTAATGTGGAATGTAAGGCGATCGATACGGCGTTGTTGGTGCGGACTTGGGTTGCTTTGAATTCGCCACTTTTGCCAGAGGATATGGACTGGGATTTTTTGGGTAAGTCCTACATTAGAGCTGTCAAGAAAATTGTTCAGAGTTCGGATAAGTTGCGCCCGATTTTTGAGGTGCAGACTTTAGATAAAATCGCGGATGCAGTTCAGGAAGGGGCAGGAATTGCACCAACATTTAATTTGGGGCAGTATGCGGAAGGGTTGCGAGAGCAGTATGGCAACTTGAAGCTGGAATCTCTGGATACGACTGGGGTGTATTACAACGAGTTGAAGCTGTGGAAGATCTTTATTCCTCAGAATTTGCGGGAATGTCAGGAGTTTATTCCGCAGGTGTATGAGTTGCCGAAGGATCGATCGCGGCTGTTGCAGGAGAGTGGACAGTTGGATGTGTTGGAACTTGCCGAAGCGGAGTTAGAGAATCATCGCAAGCGCTATGTCGAGCAGCCGATTCGGGGTGTGTTTGAGGTATTGGGCGATCCGCAGGAGTTGGCGAAGGAGGTCGTTGCGAAATATGCGGTAATCTTGGGCGATCCAGGTTCGGGAAAATCGACGCTGTTGCAATATCTGGCTTTGATTTGGGCGGAGCGACCTGTACGAGATTTGCCTTTGTATCCATTGCCGCTTTTGTTGGAGTTGCGGACTTATGCCCGTGATAAGCAAGCACGGAAATGTAAGGATATTGTTTCGTTTATTCATGGTGGGAATATTACCTGTCGGTTGAATCAGCAGGATTTGCATGAAAAGCTGAAGAATGGGGATGTCATTGCTCTTTTTGATGGGATTGATGAGGTGTTTGATCCTGCGTTGCGGGATGAGGTGGTGACGGATATCCATCGCTTTACGAATGAGTATCCTGCGGTGAGGTCAATCGCGACTTCGCGGTGGTTGGGTTATAAGGCGCAACGGTTAAGGGATGCAGGGTTTCAGCATTTTATGCTGCAAGAGTTGAATGATGAGCAGATGCAGGATTTTGTGGTGCGTTGGCATGATCTGAATTTTGCGGAGGGTGCGGATAAGGATCGCAAGCGGGAGCGGTTGCAGAAGGCGATTAGGGAGTCGCGATCGATTAAGGAGTTGGCGGGTAATCCTTTGTTATTGACGATGATGGCGATTCTCAATCGTAATCAGGAGTTACCGAGGGATCGTCCTGAACTGTATAACCAAGCCTCTAGGGTGTTGTTGCATCAATGGGATGTGGAACGGGCGCTAGTGGAAGATCGGCGGATCGATCCGAAAACGATTGACTATCGCGATAAGCAGGCGATGTTGCGGAAGGTTGCCTATTATATGCAGTCGAGTGCGAAGGGTTTGGCGGGGAATTTGATTAGTGCGGCGCAGTTGGAGAGCATTTTGACGGATTACCTGAAGACGATTGAGGTGGAGAAGCCAAGGGAAATTGCTCGCATCATGATCGGTCAGCTTCGCACGCGCAATTTCATCCTCTGCGATCTGGGTGGGGATTCCTATGGTTTTGTGCATCGGACTTTTTTGGAGTATTTTTGTGCTTGGGAGTTTGTTTGGCAGTTTAAGGAGTCGCAGACGCTGACGATTGAGCAGTTAATCCATGATGTGTTTGGGAACCATTGGCAGGATGAGTCTTGGCATGAGGTTTTGCGGTTGATTTCTGGGATGATTGAGCCGAGATTTGTTGCAGAAATTATTGATTTTCTTTTGGAGCAGGAAGTTGATAAAAGTGCATTTTTAGATAAGACAATATCTTTGGATAAGAGCTTAAAAAAAGAAGGTTTATCTAATCTCTTATTATCGACTGAATGCTTTGTAGAGGTCAGAAACAGAAGTTTGATTGCTCCCACATCAAGTAAATTACTAAAAACATTACAAGGTGAAGTTGAGGGACAAACTACTTATAAGTTCAATTATGAATTAGCAAATAGAATCATTAACAACATTGCAAGTATTTGGCAAGATAGCTCTGGAATATTAGGCTGGCTAAAAGACCGCGCTCTTAATGATCAGCATGAGTACATGCGAAGTGCGGCGGTACAAGAGATTGCCAAAGGCTGGAAAGATGACTCTGATACCCTTACTTTGCTCAAAGACCGCGCTCTTAACGATCAGGATGAGTACGTGCGAGGGGCGGCGGTACAAGAGATTGCCAAAGGCTGGAAAGATGACTCTGATACCCTTACTTTTCTCAAAGACCTCGCTCTTAATGATCGGATTCAGTTTGTGCGAAGTGCGGCGGTACAAGAGATTGCCAAAGGCTGGAAAGATGACTCTGATAC
>JBAXTW010000072.1:0-22740 GCA_037129985.1 Pseudanabaena sp. ELA645
AATAAATGTGAAGTTGCTTCTATACTTTTCTTTTGTTTCCCGACAAGTCTATTGTGTTTGAAGCAATATTTTCTCGATACCTCTCCCCACTCAAACTATATTCACCATTAGCCGCAATCCTAGACTTCGGCACAACCAAAACCCGATCATCCTCACTCGTAATTAACTCCTCTCCGTTCGTAATTCGTAATTCGTAATTCGTAATTTGCTCCAAAACAAAAGGCAAATCATCCCCCTCAACCGCCCGCCTTTGAGCGCCTAAACCGAATCCATCATTTTCAACCTTAAAAAACGCAATCTTATCCGTCTTCTTCGCTAAAGACTTATCCAGAATCAAAATCGAAGTCTTCACCCCAGAATAAGGATTAAAAACCCCAGCAGGAAGCGAAATCACCGCCACCAGCGAATTCTCCACTAACATCTTACGCAAATCCTTATAAGCAGTCTGACTCTGAAAAATAATCCCCTCAGGCACAATAATCCCCGCCCTACCCCTTGGCGAAAGATGTTCCGCCATATAGTCCACAAACAGAACCTCACTCCGCTTCGCCTTAATCGAAAACCGCTTATGGGGCTTAATCCCACCCTTCGGCGACATAAACGGCGGATTCGCAAGGATCACATCCGCAAACTCATTCCACTTATCCTCAGAAGTCAAAGTATCGTACTCAGCAATTTGCGGACTCTTAAACCCATGCAAATAGAGATTTACCAACGACAACCGCACCATATCGGGCGAAATATCATAACCTCTAAAATTAGTCGTCATCAGCCCCTTCTCATCAGGCGTAAGCGTACTATTCCCCAGAGCATCCAGATTAGACCGCAAAATATGCTTATACGCCGAAATCAAAAAACCCGCCGTACCACAAGCAGGATCGAGAATCACCTCACCCTTTTGCGGACGTAAAACCTCCACCATAAAATCGATAATATGGCGCGGCGTGCGGAACTGACCCGCATCCCCCTGCGAACCCAACACCGACAGCAAATACTCAAACGCATCCCCCAACCGTTCCGAATGATCATAGGTAAACCCATCAATCACCTTCAAGAAACTCTTCAACGTCTCAGGATCTCGATAAGGCAAATACGCATTCTTAAAAATATCTCTAAACAACGCAGGAATCCCCGCATTCTGCGGCATCGTGCTAATCCCTTCACTGTAAAGGCTCAGCAACTCATGCCCTCCCACAGTTGGACTCATCAACCGTCCCCAACCAAACTTCGCAAAGTCTCCAGCAAAAAAAGTGCGATCGCCCCCCAACTCCTCCACCTCCGCATCCATATCATCCATAAACTTATAGATGAGAGCGATCGTAATCTGTTCCACCTGCGACTTCGGATCAGGAACCTTCCCCACCAAAATGTCACGAGCAGTATCGATGCGGCGTTTAGTTTCGGTGTCTAACATTAAAAATTACGAATGGGGGAAAATTACGAATTATCAATTACGAATTACGAATTGGTAGAATATTATAACTCCTAAGCCACACCCCCAAACCCAATAACTCGTAACTCGTAATTCGTAATTCCTAATTCGTAATTGATTAATTCGTAATTATTCATAATGCGTCCACATCCGAATCACCTTGACAACGCGATCGCTATCTAAAACTTGATAAACCAAACGATGCTGAATATTAATCCTGCGAGAATAAGCACCAGCCAAATCACCAACTAACTTCTCATAACTTGGAGGCATTTGGTAAGGATTCTCTTTGAGAATATCCAACAACTTATCAGTCTTAGCCTTTAGCCCCGCCGACAATAATTTTTGTGCATCTTTCTGAGCCTGTTTTGTATATACAATTCTCCAATTCACCAGTCCAAATCCTCATCACAATCAGCGATCGCAGTAGCTAATCCTGCTTGAATCGATTCCCGCATATTCGCGATCGACAACAAATAAAGCGTCTCCTGAATCCCCTTCCAATCTTCCTCCGACAATAAAACTGCATTACCACGCTTAGCCGTAATCAAAATCGGCTCATGGGACTGATTAGCCTCATCAATAAGGCGATAGAAATTAGCCCTAGCCTCACTAGCCGTAAAAGTTGACATTTTAAATTAACTTGAAAATATATCCAATTTTAATCGTACGTTATCAAGTACGTCAATAATCAATTACGAATTAATCAATTACGAATTACGAATTATCAATTGACTTGCAGCTTGTGGTGCAAGCAATCCCAAACCTAAACCTGAAAAAGCTTCCCAATTCGTAATTCGTAATTCGTAATTCGTAATTAACCAATTAAACCCTCAACCAACTTCATCGGCAAATATAGCCTCATCGGATCTTGTTTAAATCTTTGAAATCCATACTTTAGATAAAAACTCGCAGCATCCTCATCCAAAGCCTCAGCGATGACAGCCAAAGATGCAATCTGATTTGATACTTCAAAAGACTTCATCAGCGCATCAATTAACAACAGTTCGCCAAACCGTTTCCCTCTTTGTTGTCGATCAATTCCCAAACGACCGAGCAAAGTCGCTGGCAATAAAGGATATCGCGGCAAAGACTTTGCAAAAGCATCATCTAGATCCGTCACTTCCACAACAAAAGCCGAAAGAGAGTAATAGCCCAAGATATCCGTTTCTAGTTCATCTTCTTGCGCGTCAACCAAAACAAACACAGTCGATATCTTCCTTTTGAGATCCTGCGTGGCTTGCTTGCGAAGGTAATTATCTAGACTATCTTTGCCACAACAAAAACTAGAGCGCCGATGCTTGCGACTATCCAAAGGCTCGATTTTGAGAACCATTAAGCCCTCATGGTTTGCTTATATTTGATAGCTGCCGCCTTTAGAGCCTCATTAGGCAAAGGTGGATTCAGCACAGCCTCCACAAAAAGTTCACTATCTTCTCGATTAAGCATGAGAGTTTGGTGCTTCGCAATCACCGTATAAGCAGCCTCCTGTAAACTAGCAATCACAAAATCAGTGAGAGTACGCCCCTCTAAATCAGCCGCCTTTTGCCACATAGCCTTAATTTCTGGGCTAACACGAGCTTCCAGCCTCGCCATTGTCTTCGCAGGTGTTGCAGATGTCATAGCATTACATTGAAATCTAGATAAATTATACGGCAATTAGACGTACATTAATTATTTAATTACGAATTACGAATTATGTCTTCGATCGCATAGCAAACAAAGCAACGCCCCTCGCAATTCCCAATTCATAATTCGTAACTGATGTTACGTGGAACGCAGATGATGAATCTCTTGCTGCTAGCGTAACAGGGCAAGCACGGGGGCATTGCCCCTACCTGAGAAATTCATGTTTTGTAGGGGCTGCGCCCCGTGCCAGCCCCCAACCTTGCGGATCGCAGAAATTCCTTCCACGTAACATCAATTCGTAATTCAAACAGCAAACCTCTCCAAAGAAACAAACTCCCTCACATACTCAGGAATTAAATTACGGTACGACTTCGGCACAGCTTTAAAATCATTCATTGAAAAAAACGCATTTGTCGCTAATTCCGTGTAGTTTTTACCCTCAATGATTTTCCGAATCTGGTCATTCGTCACATAAGCCTTAAAGTAATTCCTAATCGCAGGAATTGACTCATCAGGCTGATAATTTGCCACAAACTTCTCAAATTCCTCCTCCAATAACTCATCCTTCAACTTAAATCTGGGAATCAGCCCAAAAATCTTTTCTAAAATCTCGCGCAACTCCAACCGCCGATCCACCGCCGCCGCCTTACGCAACTTTTCAAACGTATAAGACTGCTCAGAATTATCAAAAAACTTCTGATTTACATAAGCGATCGCCTTTTCCCAATGCCCGACCTCAATCGCCGCCGCCAATTCTTGATCATTGCGAATCACCTCCTCAAAACGTTCAAAATATAAGCGATCGATCTTCATCCCACCATAAGCGATCGTCTCTTCCTTCAGACTCTTGATGATATCTGCACCAAGATGCTCATAGCTATTAATGCCGACAGTTTCACCACCATCACCGCCACCATTCTCAGCTTTCAGCTTTGGCAAAGCCAACACCTCATCATACTTAAAATCTTTCTCAAAGTATTCATAGTTCGCGAAGAAATCAAACAGCTTATAAGCAGTCTTTTCTGGCTCCCGAATACTGCCCTTGAGATCCTGATCATGCAAATCAATCAAAAAATTATGCCTACGAGTCCCCCGCCCCTTAATTTGAATAAAATCTGTCGGTGAAAAAATCGGACGAAATAACCCCAAATTCAACAAATCAGGGCAATCATAACCCGTCGTCATCATCCCCACCGTCACACATACCCGCGCCTTGCTAGTCCGATAAGTTTCCAAAAAGTTCGCCGTACCGCGCAAATTGTTACTCGTGAAATTACTCGTAAACTGTTGAGCATCACTACCAATTTTTGATGTCACCTGTACCGCAAAATCCGATTGATATTTATTCGGAAATACCCGATCCGCCATATCATTCAAAATTTCCGTCAACTTCAGCGCATGATGCTGACTCACCGCAAAAATAATTGACTTCCCAATCTCGCCACTAATCGGATCGCGAAAAGCACTTTCTAAAAAAGTCTTACAAAAAAGTTGATTGGTCGCAGGTGAAAAAAAGCGCTTCTCAAATTGTCGAATTTTAAAACTCTCTTCCGTCTTTTCACCTTCTTCATCCGTAAACTCCACCACAAAGCCATCCTTAGACAAAAGCTCAGTCGTCACCTCAGTGCGTCCATCCACCACAGTCGGCTGAATCAAAAAGCCATCCTTAACCCCATCATTCAAACCATAGCTAAAAGTCGGAATCCCATCCCCACAGCCAAAAGTGCGATAGGTATCCAGCATCACCCTCCGCTCAGATTCACGCGGATCTTTAGTTGTGGGCTTGGCTCGATCAAACTGCTTCAAATAATCCTTCGGTGTCGCCGTCAGCCCCAATTTATAGCCAATAAAATAGTCAAATACCGCCCTTGCATTACCCCCAATCGAGCGATGCGCCTCATCCGAAATCACAAAATCAAAATCCGTAGGCGAAAAGTGATCGAGATATTTATTACCCGTCAGGAATGACTGCACCGTAGTCACCACAATATCCGCCGATCGCCAATCATTACGATTTTCCTTATAAATCGCCGTCTTATAGTCATTTTTAAGCAACAGATCAAAAGCTTTCTTAGCTTGCTCCTCTAACTCAATCCGATCGACCAAAAACAACACCCGCCGCGCATTTCCCGTCCGCAAAAACAACTTGATCACCGCCGCCGAAGTCAGCGTCTTTCCCGTCCCCGTCGCCATCTGAAACAAAAAACGATCTTTCCCTGCTTGCACTGCACTTTGTAAAGCAGCGATCGCCTGTTTTTGATAACCCCTCAAAAAACGCAACTTATTCTTCTCAATAAAACTCGCTCTTTCCAGTTCATTCTTCCATCCTGCATCATTTTTGTAATCAGGATATTGTGTCAACACCACATAATCATCATCAATCACCTCATCGACAAGACGTTGCGGATCACCAATCACCTTTTGATAACCCATCACCGATTCAGGTGTAGGGAAATTGGAAATATCATAGGGATTCCCCTCTTCCAAATCCCAAAAATAATGCTTATTGCCATTGGATAGAATCACAAAACGGCATTTTTGAGACTTCGCATAATCTCGCGCTTGTTCTTTCCCCACAAGCGGATCAAGATCCCCCGCCTTTGCTTCCAAAACAATAAACGGAAAGCCCTTTTCATTCAGCAACAAAAAATCAATAAAGCCCTTGCTTGTCTTCTCAAAATCCTCCCCAAACTCATCCAAATCCAAAGATGTAATCTGAGTCCCCGCCTCAAGAACTATATTCGCAGGCTGTCCCCCTTCCGCAAAAAAACGCCAACCCGATGATTCAAGCAACTTATTAATCTTGATTCTGGCTGTAGCCTCATTATTTGTCATTGAAACACCAGTATCAAACTCAAATACGGATTAATTTTTCTGCGTTATTTGATTATAAAACAACTTGCGATCGCCGTCCTTTGGCTTTGTACTACGACACTGGCGCGAGCATCAGCTTAAAAAGTGAAGCAAAAAACAAACCCTAATCCAAAATAGCTAAACTATGAGGATTCTCAAGCTTCAGCAAACGACTTTTCTTAATTAAATTTCCGTAGCAAATTATTAATTTTTGTTGTTGATGAGCAGAAGTCGCGATCGCATATTCACTTTCTGGCAAATCAATCTGCACTTGTCGCTTAGCGATCGTATCCTGAACAGTAACTTTCCCCAATCTTGCATTACGAGGACGATAGAGCTTGATCACATCTCCTTCCACGGTAGAAACAATCCGATCAAAATCTGGGATCTCCTGACCTGAAACCGCCGCATAAAGGACATCAGGATCTAAATCAGCATCGTTTTCCCATTGAATAGTCCCTAATTCAGGATTTACATATACACCTTCAAAAAAACTTCTATCTTTCAATGGCGCAAAAACACCAGTAAACTCAATCATCTTTGACAAGTCAACAATTCCCTCCATCCCATCCTCAAATAGTAAATGGAGTTTATAATTCGTAAGTGGTTTCACCGTCAAAACATCTTGTAGCATAATTATTCCAAAGGTTCGATTATTTTTAAAGGCTTATTTTTAGTCGCTAGTTCCCAATTCTCCAAAAGCTCTGCTTGATGTAAATTCGCCCACTCGATAACCAATTTCTTTACTTTTGCTGGTATTTCCCCAGCTAACAAACTTGCAGGAGAAATACGAATCAGAGCTTTTTGACCATTGCAACGAACATGAAAATGAGGTGGCAAGTGGTCGTCATAGTACATGGTCAAGGTGATACCCTGAAATCGACTGATTTGCGGCATAGTTAAAATTTAGTGATGAATTGAGCGATCGCAATTTGTCCGATATGTTCATAACAAATATCCTGAGCCAATTAACCTGATAATAACACTTTGATTTTCTAGGCGATCGCCTACAATAGCACTATTAGATATTTGCAAGGGATTTAAGAATTTGGAGGACGGGATAGAGTTCATTTTGCGATCGCCTAAACAAAGAGAAATCATCGGAAAGATCATATTGAGAACCATGCTTCTTCACAAACATAAAATGATCGCCATTGGTGACTAGGGCATAGGTGGGCAAATCTCCATTGGGGCTTGCCATCATGTAGGTTAGAGCTTGGGGTACTGCCACCAGAAATGAAAAACTAGAACGTTTAGCTTCTACTAACACAATCCAAATATTTTCTTTAAATACCAAAGCATCAATCCGCCCTTTATAGGTAATATCACGATCTCGATCAACAATCTCAACCGATTCTTCACTGCGAAGACTAAAAGGTGCATCTAGAAAACCTGCTAAAAATAATAAGGGTGAAACCACCAATAAATTAACCACACCTTCGGAAAGAAATCCTTCATTAATGTGACGCAAATATGACTGCTTAATTCGATCCAGCGTTGATTTTTCGATTTGGGTGAGATTCTCAAAATTATCCTGCCATTCCGTAAAGAAATCAGGATCAAGCGATCGCGTTAGTCCAAATCTTGACTCCACATCAGTAAAAGATCTAATTGTATTTGTAACGGCGATAGTAGTCATTATGTTTTAGCTCCTGTTAGGACTAAGTGTATTTATATAACGTTCCAAAGCAAATAAAACTTTTTCAGCAATCAACAAAATAAAAGACTGTTTATCATCCTCAGTTTGCACCTTCTCTAATGCATCATAGTAAGCAATCCGACTTTCGTAATCACCACCAATAATTGCTAAGGGAAAACCATGCTGTAATAAAATCAAATTCATGATTAAACGGGAAGTACGACCATTTCCGTCGATAAAAGGATGAATAGAAACTAATTTTTCGTGCATTTCGGCAGCTAAAACTACGGGATGTAAATCATCTTTATGGAGTTCATAAAATCGAAAATAATCTTCCATTAGATCTGGCAATAAATAGGGCTGTGGTGGTAAATGTTTACTTCCTGCGATCGCTACGGGTAACTTGCGATAAACTCCAGCATTCTCGCGATCGATGCCATACAAGACAATCCCATGAATTTGTTTGAGTACATATTCTGATATCTCCATTTTTTGAGTAACTAAATCTTCAATAAACAAAATTGCTTCTTTATGATTAATTGCCTCCAAATGTTCGCGCATACTCTTACCACTAATCGTCATTCCTTCATTAATGACAAGTTGAGTTTCGCGCAAGGTTAATGTATTGCCTTCAATGCGATTACTTTCGTACAAAAATTCAACTTTTAAGGCTTCTTTAATTGTGGCATTGTCAAGATTTTGACGCAAAATGTCTAGCTCAGATTTGCGTTGATTAATCTTGGTTAGTATGGATTCTAGATCTTGCATGAGTTAGTTTGCCGCCAGTTGACTTGGGTTTTGTCGAGAAAAAAGATTTTTAATAATTTTTTAATAATTTATGATGTCGTACCAAATAAAAGAGGCACAAGTTCTGACGCTGCGCCTAAATATTCTTCCTTAAAGTAAGGATTCTTGGGTTCCATTGGTTCTAGGTTAATTAAGATTGTTCTAGCTCCAGCATAATCGGCTGAGCGAACAAATCCAGAAGCTGGATAAACAGTTCCAGAAGTACCGATCGCGATAAAAAGATCGCAATCCCGTAAGGCTCGTTTTGACAACCATTCTTCCTTCACTGGTAGCTGTTCGCCAAACAGGACGGTATCTGGACGTAATGGGGAACTACAAATTTGGCAGATGGGCAGCATATCATCATAAGGGTTGCTATCTGAATAAGCTGTCAGACTACAGTTAGAGTTACTACATCGTGTACGGCAAACATTACCATGAATCTCAATAACATTAGAGCTACCTGCAAGTTGATGTAGTCCATCAATGTTTTGCGTAATGAGCGTGAATTGCTGATCTGGAGGCAAATTAGCTTCAAACTTTGCTAGCTCAAAGTGAGCAGCATTCGGTTCTGCTGTTGCTAATTGTTTTCTAAAAGCACCATCTAGTTCCCAAATGGCTCTTGGATTAGTCTGAAGTAGAGAAGTATGGGCATATTCAATTGGATTAATTTGATCCCACAATCCTCCTTTACCTCGAAAAGGACGAATTCCTGAAGCAACCGATACTCCAGCGCCAGTTAAAACAACTATTTTGCGATAATCGGAAAAGTTAATTGCTTTCATGAAATAGTTTGTGTAACGTAATATGGGGAGAAAGTGAAAAGCGCTGTCTATTTTTATATTTAATTTTTGAGTTCATGTTTTCCCGATCGCAAAACTTGTAAACTACCACCCGCATAGAGTTGACATGACGCGATCGCAAAGCCAGATTTGATGAGCAGTTGATGCAGATCGGTTTTAATTAATTCCCATGCAGTCTCAGTCTCAAATAGCCATAAAAAGGTTGCTACAGGTAGCCAAAACAGGGGATTGGTGGGACGATGGAAATCGATAATGATGAATTGTCCATTGGGAGTCAAAATCCGATATGTTTCCTCTATGATTTGCTGTAACTGTGCGCTGTCCATCTCATGCATGGCAGTATTGGTAATCACCAAGTCAAAACTGCGATCGCTAAAGGGCATTTTTTCGGCAAAAGCTTCGACATAATTGGCTTGGGGAACATTACGTTTAGCCCGTTGAATTGCGATCGGTGAAGCGTCTAAGCCTGTGACATTTTGGAAATGCTTGACTAATTCTTGCGTTGCTTGCCCTGCACCACAGCAAAGATCGAGAACTTTTGCGTCAGGATTAATTTCTAAATCTTTTAAAAACAATTTTCGCATTCGCTGTTCACCGCCCACACTGAGCGCGGCAAGTGCTGACACAGTGTCATAAAACCACTGATAGCGATAACTCCAATCACGCAAAATTGTTGCCATAGTTCAAGGAAAAGGGAAAAAGGAAAAATTATTTGAATCTCTCTAACCATTCTAAAAGCGCGGGGTAAAGATTGCATCGTTTGCGGGTAGCAACATCAATACAGGTGTGTTTGGTGATTGCTTTGGCGATCGCTTTATCTCCTTCCACAAAAAATAATTGATAGTTAATTTGAAACTCGCTAGAACTTAATATTTCAGTTGTCAGCGCAATGGCAATGCGATCGCCACAAAACATGGGCTTAAAAAAATCAATACTTGCATGAGTAATCGGCACGGCGATCGTCTCTCCTTTAAAAAAAGATTGCAGATTAATTCCTGATGCTGCGAGTGAAGCTTCGTAAGCCTCATGGCAGAGCGATAACCCGTTGGCGAAATAAACTACCCCTGCGGCATCGGTGTCACGAAAGTTGATTGTACGTTCGTAAACTAAGGATTTATTCATAAGTCATATAGATTGCAACAGGTGCGACACATTACCATGTACAGCCTATTGAAGCTTCAAGGGATACAAGAAAATTTTTAAGTCAGCGCAAGACGCTGCATCTTGCTAAAATTGCGATTAATATGACTGAATATATATGCAAAACTGATTAGTTGGTAATCTTAAAATATGGCGATCGCAAATAGAGAAAATCGATCTTTCTGGCGCTGGATCATCAACGACACGAGTGTTTTTGTGGCGAAGCGTCTGGGACAGGCGATCGTGGTTGTTTTAGGAGTATCGATTTTAAGCTTTTTTGCGATTACTAAATCTCCAGGGAATTGCTTTTCTGAGTTGCGAAATAATCCCAGTACGCCCAAAAAGACGATTGAGCGGTTAGAAAAGCAACTGAACTATGACAAACCTGAAGCGATCCAGTATTTGTTATGGTTACGAAATACTTTAAATGGCGATCTCGGCGTGCGTTGTCAAGGTTTAGCACCCGTCACACCACTGATCGTGGAACGGGCGGGAAATACATTGTTGATGTCCCTTGCTTCCTTGGTGACAACATGGCTATTGGCGATTCCTCTCGGCATTTATAGCGCGGTTAAACAAAATACTTGGAGCGATCGCCTGATCCAAGTGATTAGTTATGGAACGCAGGGTTTCCCCAGTTTTGTCCTTGCGATTTTGTTGTTGATGCTCGCTCAAAATACGGGCTGGTTTCCTGTTGGTGGCATGACTAGTATTGATTTTGGCGATCTTTCGCCTTGGGGTAAGTTTTTAGATATTGGGCATCACATGATCTTGCCGACGTTAACCTTGACTTTGGTCAGTTTTGCGGGTTTGCAAAGAATCATGCGTGGCAGTTTGCTCGATGTATTGCGTCAAGACTATATCAAAACCGCTCGTGCCAAAGGTTTGCCTGAAGGTCGGGTAATCTACGTTCACGCACTTCGTAATGCAATTAATCCGTTAATTACGCTATTGGGTTTTGAGTTTGGCGGATTGCTAGGCGGAGCGTTTATTACGGAATTCTTTTTTAGTTGGCCAGGACTAGGGAAATTGCTCTTGGATGCGACAAGAGAGAAAGATACGAATCTAGTGATGGCAGGTTTAATGTTGGGAACTTTGATGTTAGTAGTCGGAAATCTGATCGGCGATTTACTGCTCAAGGCTGTCGATCCGCGTATTAAGCTTGATGATATGGACTAGTCGATAAAGATTTTGGCGCAAGTGATAAAAGTCAAGCGGTGTATGAGTTAGCGGCGTGACTGGTTAGTTTTGGGCTAAAATTGACGGTGACGGTTAGACCGAGTTAGCTAAATTTCTTGTAAAATATTTGCAGTATGTTTTTCGGGTGATTCACATGGAAGCTGTTGCTGAAAATCTTTATACCGTCCAGAAAATTGAGGCGATTTTACAAAGATTGTCACCTGAGAGGTTACGGGTGGCGGCGGATTTTATGGCTTATCTCGATGAAAGAGAAAGCAATGATGCAACGGAGGAGTTGTTGAGTATTCCTAATTTCTTGGAAGACTATCAGGAGGCTATGCAGGATATTGAAAGAGGTGATGTTGTTCCTTTGAAGAGTATTCGCCGCCATGTATGAGATATTGCTGGCTCGAAAGGCTCGAAAGTTTTACGAAAAGGCAAGTGATGAGTTAATTGATGAATTACAGCAATGTTTTGACGATATCAGGCAAAATCCTTATAAAGGATCTAATATCAAGAAACTAAAGGGTGATTTATCAGCTTCTTGGCGATATCGCATTGGAAACTATAGGGTAATTTATACGGTTGATGAAGATAATCAAAGCATTACTGTGTCTGTGATAGCTCATCGGAGAGAATCGTATAGGTAGTTTTATGGAAAAGTTAAATTTTTAGCGTGAAGGTTCCAACTAGTAGAGATTTTCAAGAATATTTAGTTAATTCGCTCAAAGATCCTGAAAGGGCGGCTGGCTATATTACGGCAATTTTGGAGGAACCCGATCCTGAGATTGAGTTATTGGCTTCGGCGCTTGATGATGTGGCGATCGCGTTAGGTGGTGAAGGTGATCGCGCCTTGTGAAAGATTTTGGGGCAAGTAATAAAAGTCAAGCGGTGTATGAGTTGGCGGTGTGGTTGGATAGTTTTGGGCTAAAATTAACTGTAAGTGTCAAGCAATTGGAGCAAGCATGAAATTTCAAGTTATTCTTGAGCCGAGTGAAGATCTAGGCTTTACGGTTTATGTGCCGTCTTTGCCAGGTTGTATCAGTGAAGGTGACTCATTTGAAGAAGCTCTGGAAAATATTCAAGAGGCGATCGCGCTTTATCTCGAACCTATGGAGGATGATTTGCTGATGTCTGAACGGGCGCTGCTTCAGGAAGTTGAGGTATGAGCAAGGTTCCAAATTTGGCGTATGATCGCATTATCAATGCGTTGCAAAGAGATGGCTGGATCGTGGTTCGGCAGAAGGGAAGCCATATCCGTCTTCAAAAACGCACAATTGATGAAACTCTAAAAATTACGGTTCCTGCTCATCGTCCAGTCAAGCGATCTACGTTGTCACATATTTTAAAACAGGCAAGAATGGATCTAGATCGATTTCTTGAGCTTTTATAATCGCCAATGGGTGAAAGATTTTGGCACAAGTGATCAAAGTCAAGCGGTGTATGAGTTGGCGGCGTGGTTGGATAGTTTGGGATTAAAATTAGCTGTAGAAAATGTTCAAAAAATGGATCGTTGATCGGGCTTTATCTCGAACCTGTTGAAGATGATAATCGCTGGTTATAGTTCTATGGCAGAAATTAGTAACCCAGAACAGTTACCGCTAGCACTTCTAGACATACAGACCGAATCTCGACCATCGCGCTTACTAACTCCGTTATCGTCTACTGGGACATCTGAGTTAGAAAGAAACATTTGTTTTAGTATCTTTTTAGGATTGGTGTCTTTTCCAAGTGTAAAAAGTAGCCCTTCCGAAGTGCAAGATTCATTTTCAGCTTTAACTGCACATATTGCAGGAAGATCATTAAATAAACCAGAAGTTATGTATTATGTAGTTCAGAGCATTTTTTTGTCTTAGATTCTCAAATCTACTGGAAACAGCTTGGCAATTTTGTTCGGGTGTTAAACCTGAATTGGTAAGATTCTTAGATTTCCAAATAATGATAGGAATATCCCGTTTTGAGATTCGTACAACAGTCATAGGTATGTTGTCATTTGTTACACAAGCAAAGCTTGTATGACTATCATTTTTCTTAACAGTAGGCGAATCTTCATACGTATCTTCTCTTGAGATATCATTAGATTCTACCGAGTAGAATTCTTTTAGGTAGTTTATCAAAACTAGAACATTAACATTAATTGTATCATCAACATATTGAGATGGATATGACTGACTCAAAGGAGAGTTACTTTCAGTATTTAGCTTAACTAACCTCTCAAGAAATTCATTGGAATCATCTTCTGGTCTCAGTGTCATAACAATTTTTTCATCAGCGCAACCGATAACTTGTGATACTTTTACTGGTGATGAACAAATCACTGGAAGACCAGTGCCATTGGTTGCTATACCAGGCACTAGATATCGTAGGTTGCCTAATTGATAATTTTGTTGAAATTTCCTAGAAACTTGTTCACAACGACGTTCAGGGTTCCAATCTTGTGCAAATCTCTTAACCCAATTAATAACTACTGCTCTTGCACCTCTACCATTATCAAATACTGTGACATACCTTCCATCAGCAGATTTGCCACAGTAAAAACTGCTCTTACGTTCTGATTGAGCATAGCTAGTTTCAGCACTTAATCCACTCAACGCCATCACAAACGTAGCAGATAAACCAGCAAACCAACGCTTCATCACTGACGAATTATTTTTATGCATCCTTGACACCCTGTACCAACTGCTATAGAGATGTCATAATGATAACCAAGTTTTTGGACAAAAACACAACCAAATGTCTAGCCCCAACCCAGAATCTAACCAACCCGCAAGCAAAGACCTACTTGCTTTATTTCGTGAAGCCTATAACAATCTGGAAATATTGCCATTGCTAGAGCAGGAAGATCTAGATAACTTTCGGGTAGACTATGGCGGCGATGCACTTGAAGAACTAGAACAACTAGTTGAGGATAGCCCTAACGGTGATGGCAAGATCGTATTTGCGGGGCATCGAGGTTGCGGTAAGTCCACGTTACTAGCCGAATTTAGTCGCCAGATGCGCGATCGCTACTTTGTGGTATTTTTCTCCATCTCCGACATGATCGAGATGTCAGATGTTAACCATATTAATATTTTGTTTGCGATCGCTGTCAAACTGATGGAAGAAGCAGAAAATCAGCAAGTTGGAATTAAATCATCACTAAAAGAATCTTTTTATGAATGGTTTGCCCAGCGCACACGCATTAAAACTGAAGAATTAGGGACAGAAGTATCAGCAGGCTTTGCTCTGTTTAATATCATTGCAGGTAAGCTAAAGACTGAAGCGAAGATTCGTGATGAAATTAAGCAAGAGTTCATTCGCAATGTTTCCGATTTAGTCGCAACCATTAATAAAATTGCCGCCGTAATTGAAGCCTCAACGAAAAACCGTCAAGTCCTTGTGATCATTGATGACTTGGATAAACTCGATTTCGCAGTTGCGAAAGAAATCTACCAAAGCCATATCAAAGCTCTCTTTCAGCCCAACTTTCGGATTATCCTCACTGCGCCAATTTCCGCATTGCGTGATGTCGAACTAGCAGCCACGATAGAAACGGAAACCAATAACCAAAAAGTGCTGATGCCAGTGTCTAAGCTATTTAAGAAAGGCGATCGCCGAAAAACAGGTGCAAAACCTCAGCCTAAACCACTTGCCATTCTTCAAGAAGTCTTAGCAAAACGGATTAATGCTGAACTTGTGGAACCTGAAACTGCGGAGAGAATTATTATTTACAGTGGCGGAGTCTTGCGAGAAGTAATTCGGATTGCTAATGAATGTTGTCGGATCTGTTTGCGCTTGGTACGCCGCAATTCTGAAGATGCTGATATTAAAATTAATAACAAGATTTTAGGGGAAGCTTTAAACAAGTTTCGGATTGATTTTGATACGCGGATTGGTAATGCGGATTATGAGATCTTGGAAAGCACCTACATTGATTTTAAGCCCAACGACCCTGATGATAAGAGATTCCGTGATTTGTTGCATGGCTTATACATCCTAGAATATCGTAATGCCAAGCTTTGGTACGATGTCCATCCGATTGTTGCCGATCTTCTCAAAGAAAGATGAGGAAATATCATGACCGATCTAGTAGATTTACCAAATCCAGAAAATTCGACCGACCTCAATGAAGATAACTATGACGATCTGATAGTTTCTATTGAAGCAAGTGTTGGTAAGCTTAGTCTACTAATCGCAGTATGTGATGATGTCAACTTTCACAACCAAATTATCGATCGCTACGAGACTGAATTAAAGCCAGAAACACGACCCTATCGCGTAACTCTCGATCGCAAAGAACCAAGTTTAAGAGCAGCGATCGCGCAGCTTATCCAATCCGATGATTATCTTCAGAAAAACAATAAGGCGATTATCACCGTAACTGGTACAGAAGAGCTTTATTTTCTAAGACTAGGTGAAGATCGATCAGAACAAGAAATTTTCTTCGGTTATTTGCAATGGACTAGAGAAGCATTACGCGAATTCCATTATCCAATTGTGTTATGGGTAAATAAGCAGATTCTCAGTAGCTTAGTAAAGCAAGCCCCTGACTTCTGGAGTTGGCGTAGAGGAGTGTTTCTATTTGCTCCAATCAACAAAAAAACAACAAACTATAAGCCTTACACTATTGAATGGGATAGTGTATCTTTAAACAGTAAAGCAGACAAAAATAGTCAAGATACTCAACAATCTTTAAGGTTAGAAGATCTAATAGAAACAATCAATCAGGCTGAAGACATTAGCACAATTAAAGATAATTCTTCGCTTTGGGTTTTGTGTGAAATGGTAGGTCAAATCTATGCAGAAAGATTAAAAAATACTAATTCACAAAATTATAAAACTGAACAAGATTTAGCGACTCAATATTTTCAAAAATCGATCGCTATTCGTAGAGAACTAAATTTAAGAACTGGACTAGATATATCCCTTGCTAACTTAGGAAGCCTATACGAGGCTCAAGGTGAATATGAACAAGCAAAGCAGCTTTATTCTGAAGGTTTAGATATTCTCCAAGAACAGGGAAACTATGCTGATGCGATCAACCGATTAAAAGATTTAGCAAGAATTCATCATGCACAGGGACAATATGAAGAAGCTCAAAAACTCTATCAACAAGCTTTAGAAATTTATGAAGATGGAAAAGATACGGATATTGCAACTTACGCTACAATTATCAACCTTCAAGCAAGTACTTACCATGCACAAGGTAACGATACAAAAGCAGAAGAATTATATATAAAATCTCTCAATATCCGCCTAGAAAAATTTGGAGAATCTCATGCTGATGTTGCAATTAGCCTTAATAATTTAGGATTACTTTATTCTGAACAAGGTGACTTTATTAAAGCAGAATCTAGATACAAGCAAGCATTATTAATTCAAGAGAAGTTATTAGGGGATAAAAACCCTGATATTGCTACTAGTTTAAATAATTTAGCTTTACTTTACTATTCTCAAGGTGATTTGCTTAAAGCTGAGTCCTATCTACAAAGATCCTTAAATATCCGCAGGAAATTTTTGGGTGATAAGCACCCTGATATTGCTGGTAGTTTGAATAACCTTGCAGGAGTTTATAAAGCACAAGGTCGTTTTGCAGAAGCATTACCTTTGTACGAAGATGCACTGGCGATCGCTATTACAACATTAGGTGATGAGCATCCAATCACACAAAAGTTTAAAGAAAATATAAATAAATTAAGTGAGCAGTTAAGTTTAGATAAGGAACTTTAAAAATTAGCGATCGCCCTTTATAGCAAAAGTACTAATGAGGCGATCCATCAACTCTGCCAAAGCCTAACAGAGTCAATTCCAATACGCCCATTCACAGGAGAACAAACCACCCAACAACTCATCACTCAAGTTAATGCTTGGCTATCGGAAATGTAAGACAGGAGAGAGATCATGATATGAGCAAAAAAAAGAAACTTCTAGAAAAAATATTGACAGGAACCAAAAACGTCTCCTTTGACGACATGGTTACACTCATCGAAGCATTTGGATTTCGATTATCGCGCATCAACGGAAGTCACCATATTTTTATCCGTTCCGACATCCCCGAACCAATCAACATCCAAAACTTCGGCGGCAAAGCTAAACCCTATCAAGTAAAACAGTTTTTACAACTCATCGAACAATACAACTTACAACTAGGAGAATAACCATGAAAGACTATCACATCAACATTTTTTACAGCGAAGAAGATGAGGCATATATTGCTGATATTCCTGATTTAAAATATTGCTCAGCGATCGGTGAAACTCCACAACAAGCACTCAATGAAGTAATTCTCGCTAAAACTGCATGGCTAGAAGCTGCAAAAGCAGAGAGCAAGAACATTCCAAAGCCCCGTTACCGCCCCGTAATTTATCAAATTGTGGCTTAAAAACTATGGAAGAAGTAAAAGTCTACTACGACAAACTAGGAAACACCCTCACCGTCTGGTTTGGTGATCCTAACCAAGAATATGTCTGCGAAGAAACAGGCGATGAAGTAATCCTGATGAAAAATAAATCTGGTGTCGTCATCGGCTTTGAAAAGCTCAACTACAGTCTTCAAGAATCATCAAACCTTAGATTTTCATTTGAAACATTAGCAGCTTAAATCACACAATGACCACATCACTCATCTTACCAATTACCACATTGCCCAAAAATCTCCCCCTTGATGGCGCGATCGCTATAACACTACAAGACGGAGTAATGATCTTTCGTGCATCACAAAACATCCAACAACGCATTGAGAACCTACTCGACAAACGCGAAGAAACCCCACTCACTGAAACAGAAGAACAAGAACTAGATGACTTTGCAGCGATCGATGACTATCTCAGCTTTGTAAATCGCATGATTCGCAATAACTTCTTACTCGAAAACGTCACCAAAACTCAGCCAGAAATCGAACATGGCGCGTAACATAACCGAAACAACCAAAGCCCAAGTTCGCGATCGCGCAAACGGACTATGCGAATATTGTCATGCTGTAGAAAAATGGCAATTCGTACAATTCACCATCGATCATGTCCTGCCCAAATCTCAAGGCGGTGCAGATAATCTGGATAACCTTGCCCTTGCTTGCTTCCATTGCAATCGCCAGAAATATGTAAAAAGTACTGCCATCGCCCCCAAAACAGGAATAGAAACTCCTCTATTTAATCCCCGTAGCGATCGCTGGCAAGATCATTTTGTCTGGTCTAACGATAAACTGCAATCATTAGGCATTACCCCAACAGGACGTGCCACCGTGAAAGCTTTAGACTGTAACCGTGATCGCCTAATTAGCATTCGGATTGCAGACATAGCCGTTAACCGACATCCGCCAATTGACGATCCGATTGAGTAACAAAATAACCATGAAAGACGATCGCATCAATACTTTTTACAGTGAAGAAGACGAAGCCTACATTGCCGATATTCCTGACTTGAAATATGCGAGTGCGATCGGTGAAAAAGCCCTCAATGAAGTAATTCTTGCTAAAACCGCATGGCTAGAAGCAGCAAAATCAGAAAACAAAATAATTCCACAACCACGCGATCGCCCCGTAATTTATCAAATTGTTGCTTCATCAGAACCCGTTGCATTTCAAATTTGAATAGGCGGGTGCTTTGCACTCTTGTTTTCTTAAACCATTAACTGATACTTGACCTGTGCTAAGCGATATAGTGGTCGCCAAACTAAACGATTAGTCGTAACAACGAGCAAAGACATCACGATTGTCGAAGCCAACAAAAGTGGAAAGTCTCCCACATCCGAAGCCTGTGTAATTGTCGAACCTAGCCCCGTTGCTGTCAGTACTTTTCCCTGAAATTTGATATATTCTCCTGCAATACTCGCATTCCAAGCCCCGCCAACTGCCGTGATAATTCCTGTTACCAGATAGGGAAATATCCCTGGCAAAATCAAAGTTCGCCATCGTTCCAAAGGAGAAAGTTTATAGACTCTAGCCGCCTCAAAAAGCTCCGATGGAATCGCCTGCGCTCCTGCAATCACATTAAACAGGATATACCACATACTTCCCAAAGTCATCAAAATCACTGCGCCGATATCTAATCCGCCACCAATATTAGCTAAACCAAGTAATAGAATCGGGAACAAGGCTGTTGCTGGAACTGAAGCGGCAATTTGGACAATTGGCTGTAAAAACTGCGCTAATTTGGGATCGCGACCAATGGTTACACCGATGGGAACCGTAATTAGTAGCGAAAGAATTAGCACAATCAAAACGCGAATAGAAGTAAACAATGCTCCCGTGGCAACCTGTTGCCAAGAGCTTAATGGCATTTTACCGAGTAGTAAAGCTGCTTCTACAGTGCCACCGATTACAACAGAACCCACTAAACCGAGCAATATCCAATTCAGCCAATTCATCCACTTAGAAGCCTTGTGTTGAGTGCGGAGAGAGCTTTGTGGCTTAGTGCTAAAGACCTGATTGAATGTTTCAGATACTGGAACAAATAGGCGATCGCTGACAATTCGCATGGTGGGCGATCGCCTTAAAAAATCCAACACTCGCGATTCTGGTACTTGAGTCGCTTCCACAGTCTCGTGCTTAAACTTTTCTGCCCAAGCAATCAATGGTCGCCAAATAAAATAATCGATGATTGTAATAATTCCAATTAAAACAATAATCCCCCATAAAATCGCCCAGTTATCGCCTTTGTCGGCGGCGGCTTTCAGGAAAGAGCCTAATCCAGGTAAAGTAAAGTTGCTATTTGAAAGGGTAAATGATTCCGTTTGCATCAAAAAGAACCAACCACCAGCTACAGACATCACACTATTCCAAACTAGCCCAACCACTCCCGATGGTAATTCCAAAGTCCAAAAACGTTGCCAAGGACTGAGGCGATATACTTGACTTGCCTCGATTAATTCTTTGGGAATGCTGCTGAGAGACTGATAGAAACTGAAGGTCATGTTCCAAGTCATACCTGTAAAAATCAGCAAAATCGAAGCGAGTTCAATTCCCAATCTTTGTCCTGGGAATAAACCCACAAGCGCAAGTACCACCGCAGGTAAAAACGATAGGACTGGAATTGATTGTAATATATCCAGTAACGGAATTAGTACCTTTGACCATGTAGTTGATCGATAAGCTACATA
Organism: Pseudanabaena sp. ELA645; assembly: GCA_037129985.1. GTDB lineage: Bacteria > Cyanobacteriota > Cyanobacteriia > Pseudanabaenales > Pseudanabaenaceae > Pseudanabaena. The sequence continues at coordinate 20,537 of JBAXTW010000072.1, forward strand.
TGCATAGGAAAGACTAAAAACCAGAGAAAGTCCATAGGCTGCGAGCATTCTCACTAGTGTTTGCAGTGCATAGGTCGGCAAAAAATTTAGAGACAGATTAATTACATATTCACTATCATAAGTTCCTGTAAATTTACTAGCTGTCTGCACAATAATAAAGATAAAAGAGACGATCGCTAACGGTAATAAGACATCGCCAATGCTCCATCGTGAGCGAAATTCGGATTTAGGATCGATAGTGGGTTGAAACATAAGCAATCCAAACTAACAAAGGACTTAGGTGATTCTGGGTAACTCATTGTTGCATGAAGAAGGAAAACTGTATAATTACCATATTGCGCTGCTTAGGAAAACATCATGACACCAGCGATCGCTATCCCTGAAGTACCAAATCTTAACCAAAATCCCACAGTAGAAACACAACTTCGTTGGACTAGTGCTGACCTAGAGCTATTACCCGACAATGGCAACCGTTATGAAATTATTGATGGAGAACTTTACGTGACTAGAGCGCCGCATAACAAACATCAAAAGACTTGTGGTCGTTTTTTTACAGTTTTGGACATTTGGTCTCGTGCTACAAATCTGGGAGAAGCAGAGATTGGCGTAGGATTAATTTTTGGTGAAAATGATGATGTCATTCCAGATGTTGTCTGGATCACCAAAGAAAAATATACGGCTTTAGTTGACGCATCTGGACATTTTCAAGGCGCACCTGATCTAGTAATCGAAGTTTTATCTGCGGGGACTGAGAATGAAAAGCGCGATCGCGAAATTAAGTTAAAGCTTTATTCTAGTCGAGGCGTATTGGAATATTGGATTGCCGATTGGAGAGCGAAGCAAATCCAAGTTTATCGCCGCGAGAATGGTGTTCTCAAATTAGCGATGACTCTATTTGAGACTGATACGCTTACATCACCTTTGTTGCCAGAGTTTTCTTGTTTAATATCACAAATTTTTGAATAAGTTCTTGAATTAATTCTATGAAAACATTTTTTTACAGCATCGCGGCGATCGCCTTAAGCCTTAATTTTGGGGCAACTTCTGAAGTCCAAGCGATTGAAGAAGGGCTATATTGGGGCGGTGGTTCACGCTATATCACCATTTCCCGTAGAGTTACCAAACAATTTGGCGATCGCCTATGTTATAGCGGGTTTTCAGCGAATGGCACAATGATTGCTTCGCTTAATCTCAAGATTCCTCGCTACCAAACAGGAATTGATTATGAGGTATATACCTTGGATGGAATAGAAAATAATTTAGCGATTCAACAATACGCATTCAAAAGAGATCAGGTTGTTTTTGGTCCATTAGTTGGGCGATTTGTGCGTGATGGAGCAGTTTATACTCGTGAAGCTAATGCGGATAAAGCGCGATCGCCTGAATTGCAAGAATGCCTAAACTCTGCCGAACCATACTTTAAACAAATCTTATCAGGGCGCGATCGGCGTTAAATCATCATGGTTACTCAACTCGCCAAAAAGACCTATACCGTTGATGAATATTTGGAGCTAGAAGTTGCTTCAGAAACTCGTAATGAATACCGTAACGGAGAAATTTTTCCAATGACTGGTGGAACCCCAAATCACAATGATATTTCTGGGAATGCCTACATACTATTGAAGGCGCTTTTAAAAACAAAAGCATATCGTGTGTTTCATGTTGATCAACGTCTTTGGATTCCTGCTCTCAAGATGCATACTTATCCTGATGTCATGGTTGCGCCGAAGCCGATAGAAATGCAAGTGGGACGCAAAGACACGATTACGAATCCTTGCCTTATTGCCGAAGTTTTATCTCGATCTACTAAAAACTATGATCGCAGTGAAAAATTTGCTGCTTATCGAACCATCGATACTTTTCAGGAATATATCTTAATCGATCAATATCGTATTCATGTTGAGCATTACGTTAAAACTGCGGTCAATCAATGGTTATTCTCAGAATATGATGATCCAGAGACAGCGATCGCATTGCAATTCTTGGATCTGCAAATCAAAATAGCCGATCTTTACGACAATATTGACTTTGATTAAGGAATGAAAAATAAATAACCTATGAGAGTAGGGGCGGGTTTAGTCGATGATTTGACCATGCAATGCAAGGTTATCTGCAAAACCCGCCCCTACAGCAAATGATGATTTTATTAAAGGGTGCGACCTTGACTTAATACGAAGATTATAGTATAATGAAGGAATAAAGAA
>JBAXTW010000073.1:0-22514 GCA_037129985.1 Pseudanabaena sp. ELA645
AGCTATATTCGTAACTCATTATACATTAATCCCCTCAAACCCAGAAGAGCCATAATTTTGAACCGATCCTTATAAAAAATAGTTGAAAACTGATTTAAAAGTTGATTTAAAAGTTGATTTAAATGTGTTTATTGATACTAAAGTACTACTAAATTTATCAAAACATTGATACCATACAAGATCAAATCATAAATATGTCCAACAATTTTTATTGTTTCTAAACTTATTATGATTTTTGTTGCTTTCAGAAATTATTCGCGCTCTAGACGGTCCCCATGTAGGGGCAAAGCATTCCCACAGAAATCCGTAAATCTTGAAATTGTTTCAGATTGGGAATGCTCTGCCTGAACTCGCAACGCAGGGACAATTTATCGGTGAAAGCGGAGAGGGTAGAGCATTTGCGTTTCGAGAGCATGGGTGGGGAGTACGAAAATAGTCGCGCAAATGCTCTACCCCTACGGGTTTGTTTTTGTAGATTTTTTTTTGATCTAAACTTTGCTGCTCAAAATATCGCGGTTTAGAGCCTGTTGAAAACTTTCCAAATGCCCACGATGTTTTGGTAGCCAAATATTTCCTGTGGCTATGTGCATTGGTGGTAAAACATCATAAATAGGCTCTTGCAAAAAGTAGGTTTCTTTTAACTGCAATAACCACGCCGATTGACATTGATCTTCTACCCTTGACTGCATATCGATCAGGCTAGTTGGGGCAATATCAAACTGCTGCTCCAATTCAAAATCGACTTCAAAATTTTGCCGATCGCAAGGAAATATAGCAGCGATCGTGGCAAGCCCTTGGATTGCAAAGGCTGGAAAAGTATTCGTGTCAAACCCAAACTCATCCATGAGTTGCTTACAGGTATGGGCTGAGTCCGCATTGTCGGGATAGCCAAGAGAATGAATCAACACCCTACTACCAATAGCAGTTTTGATAAACTCAGGCGGATTAAAAACTGCTACGGTTGTGTAGACCCTCGCCAAGTAGCAAACAGCCTCTTCAGGGCATAGGGAAATAGCTACGGTTAGTGATGCTCGATCAAGCATAATGCCAAATGCACTTAGGTTTGATGTTTAAGACGATAAGCATACAATGATTTGTTGGGTTATATCTTGCTCCAAATGACTTAACCCTCTGCGTTAATGTTTCGCGATCGCCATAGAGCCTCGACCAACAAATCCACACTAATTGGCTTGGTGATAAAATCATTCATTCCCGCCTCCAGACAAAAATAGCGATCGCTATCCATAGCATTGGCTGTCAACGCAATAATATAGGGGCGATATCCTAAAGTAATATCACTGACAATATGCTTCGTAGCCTCAATACCATCCATTTCTGGCATCTGCACATCCATCAGTACCACATCATAAATCAGTGAGTGGATTGCCTCCAAGACTTTTAAACCATTCCCCACCACATCAATTTTGTAACCAAGCCGATCCAAAATCTTACAAACAACTCTTTGATTAACCACATTATCTTCTGCCAACAAAATCCGTAAAGGTAATTTTTGCGATAACTTTTGATCGAACGCAGATTTATTTTTAACTAGCGATATATTCTGTTGGGGATTTTGTTCGGAATGAATTTGGGATTCAATCACTTGTATATCCACTGTAAATTGGAACACACTTCCCACACCGATTTGACTCTTAACAGTGATTTTACTTCCCATTAGCTCTGCAATTTTTTGACTAATTGGCAAACCTAATCCAGTCCCTTGAGCTTGAAATTTTGATTCGCCAAATTGTTCAAAAGGAAGGAAAATAGTCTCTAAGCGTTCGGCACCAATACCTATACCCGAATCTTCGATTGTAAAACTAATCGACATCGAAGAGTTCTTAAATGTTGAATCATCGCAAGTAACCTTAAATATTACCTGACCCTTTTCGCAGAATTTAATGGCATTTCCCAACAAGTTCAATAAAATTTGTTTTAATCTTTTAGCATCGACATTTACTAACTCTGGTAAATGTGGAGGATAAACATAAATTAAATCAATATTTTTATTTGTTGCTTGAATTTGGATAATTCCGACTAGATCTGATAGAAATGCGGGTAAATAGACATCTAGCGGTTGTAACTCCATTTTCCCTGCTTCAATTTTGGAAATATCAAGAATGTCATTAATCAAGTTAAGCAAATGCGTTCCAGATTGATAGATCGCTAGCAGATCTGATTTGTCTTGACTATCTAATCGCTGAGAATCTTGTAAAAGTTGCACAAATCCTAAAATGCCATTAAGCGGAGTTCTTAACTCATGACTCATATTGGAAAGAAATTCAGTTTTAGTTCGATTAGCCTGTTCCGCAAGTTTTTTAGCCTCAATTAGAGCAGTATTTTTTTGTTCTAATATCAGGGCGTTTTCATTGAGAATTAACTTACTATTTTCGAGTTGCCTTGATTGTTCAATTAGAATTATTTCCGATCTTTGTAATTTCGAGATCGCTTGCTTTTTTTCGGATAATATGCCAACCAAACAAAGAGTAGTTACAACAATAACAACAATAAAGGACTGTAATAAAACTAATGAATGACTACCTGAATGATAATTATTTTGGAGAGAAAATATTCCTAGTCCTCGAACAGTTCCGAGAATAGCAATTGTCGAGATAAGGACAATTAAATTCGTTGAGATAAGTTGTCCAAATCTTAATACTGACCATACTATACAAGCAATTAAGATATACTCCAAGTTATATCCAAGATAAAAGGATATAAAACTTACTGTAAGTATAAATACAATCAAAATAATTAATTCAATTAGTCGCCAATAGTTTTGTTCTTTGAACGCCTTGATAAACGTAACTTGTGATTTTAACTTGCCTTTAAAAACCGTACAATATAGATTGTACCAACTCAGAATTGCGGGTGTCAAAATACTTATTCCCGCAAGATTAGAAACCCACCAAGTGAGCCAAACTGTTGGAAAAGTATCCCAAGGCGCATAATTACCAATGCACAAACAAAGTACACCAACGGTTGCGTTGATCATCGGTGCTAAAGCCACCGTAAAAACCAAAAACTGACAAACATTACCTAGATTCTTGAAGATATTTCTACAATTAACTTTCTTGTTTAATAAATACCTGCCAATCCCCGCTCCCGCAGTTGTACCGATCGCAATTCCTAAAACCTCTAGGACTGAAGAAATTGCTGCATAGGCATTGCTTCTATCAAAAAAAGCCCAAATATTTGCCAAAAACGAACCAATTAAGATTCCTGGTAAAATCTCATAACCGCAAATAAGCACTACTGCCGAAGCAAACCCATCTGGCAACCAAACAGGTGTCACTGATTTCGGTGTAGATGCTACATGACGAGAAATTTCTGAAAGCCCGTAATAGACTAGGGCAACCATCGCGATCGCGACAATAAGTCTGATCAGCTTGATATTTTGCTTGGAAAGAATCAACATTTTTCCCATGCATTTTAACCATACGTGTAATTAGTGGACGGTATCAAGCTTAGAGTCCCTTGAAGGTATCCTTCAAAACTGTTCGTGCAGCCAATTGACTTCTAGTCGAAGATAATATTTCCGCCTCACGTCGCAAGCGTGCCGAAGTGTCACAGGTTTCTAGGAGTGATTGCTGTTCGAGGCTTGCTCCTTGAAAGTTGCTGGCAATCCAGTAGGATAACTCAATCGGGCTACGCGGAATTTTGGGCATTTCGATCGCTTGATCGGTGAGCTTCTGAGATAGACGAATCACATCATTGAGCAGCTCACGGACTTCTGTAGCCAGCAAATATGGTGCATCACTGCTCGGCTCATCTTCGATCCATTCCACTAAGCCTACACGATAGGGAGTCTCACGGACATAATCTAAAACCCGAAAGCGCTGCTGTCCTAGTGTCAAAATTTTAAAGCGATCATCTGGCAATCGATGATATTGCAATATTTGGGCAACACAGCCGATATTTGCAGGTTTACCTGTCTCCGAATCCCACATGAGTACGCCAAACATGCGATCGCTTTCTAAGACCGTATTGATCATCATCCGATAGCGATATTCAAATATATGAAGTGGCAAAGACTGCCCAGGAAAAAGTACCAACTCAGGTAGAGGGAATAGGGGCAATTCTCGAACTGAAACCGATGATGAAGTCATAATTGGTAAACTTTGCCCTAGTTAAAATGCTTTCCCTAGTTTAGCTTGAGTTTTCGCCAGATGCGATCACCAGATACGATCGCCACAAAAAAATTTCCATGCCGATGGTGGGAATTTTCAATAAAGGTCTCTAGAATTTTCTTCGTCATGCACATGAAAACGAAATCTGGCTTGTTGGATACAGGGTCGCATCTGTTCATATAGCTCCCTCACGTCAATCGGTAAACGCTGTAATAGCAGTTTGGGAGAAGAAAGATCGCGGGTTAGTAAAACCATATTTCCAGTCCCCATAATCCTTTGATTTAAGGGTTTCTCTAGGTGAATATCATCGATTTGATAAATTTCTAAAGTCTCGATCTCCCTTGAGAAAACGCCAGTTTCGACCACAATGCGTTGGGAAGTGATCAAATATTGCGTATTGATGGACTTCAACCAAAACCAGATCGCACCGATACCAAAAGTACATATCGCGATCAGCAACCTTGTCACACTACCGATAACCGCAGGATGACCTTTAAAAAGAATACGCTCATCGGGTAAAGGTACTTTTGTCATAATCACTATTAAAGCGCTTTGCGCCAACATCAAACGCAAATAAAAGTTTAAAAGTGACGCTTTGCGTCACTTTTAAACTTTTATTTGGACTGTTTATCGGTTTTTCTGCGCCCAAACACGGATGGGCATACCCCAGACATAAATAAAGCCTTCAGCAGCTTTATGATCAAACTGGTCAGCGCTTGTGTAAGTTGCCAAGTCTTCGTCATACAAGGAGTTAACCGACTGACGACCAACAATGATGGCATTACCCTTGTGGAACTTGATACGGACGGTTCCTGATACGCGCTCTTGGCTGCTGTCGATGAAAGCATCAAGGGCGGTCTTGAGAGGACTATACCAAAGTCCGTTGTAAATCATTTTGCCGTAGGTGTCTTCGAGCCCGCGTTTGTATTGAGCGAGGTCAGAAGGTAGCGCTAGGCTTTCAAGATCGCGGTGAGCGTGGATCAATACCAACATCGCGGGAGCTTCGTAAATTTCACGAGACTTGATCCCGACCAAGCGGTTTTCTACCATGTCGATGCGTCCCACGCCGTTATTACCAGCGATCGCATTGAGTACGGTGATTAACTCAACAGGTTCAAGAGCCACGCCATCGATCGCAACAGGAATACCTTTCTCAAAACCGATTTCTGTGTAGGTTGGTTCGTCAGGGGTATCGGCGATCGCTTTGGTCATCGCATAAATTTCTTCGGGTGGCTCATTCCATGCATTTTCGAGAGGTCCTGCTTCGATGCTACGTCCGAGCAAGTTGCGATCGATACTAAATGGAGAAGATTTCTTCACTGGCGAAGCAATCCCAAATCTTTCACCGTAGGCGATCGTCTCTTCACGGCTCATGCCCCACTCGCGGGCAGGAGCTAATACTTTAATGTCTGGATTGAGAGCAGCGATCGAGACATCAAATCTCACTTGGTCGTTGCCCTTGCCTGTACATCCGTGAGCAACAGCATCAGCGCCATATTCTTCGGCAGCTTCTACCAAGATTTTGGCAATCAGAGGACGTGCTAGAGCCGTAGTCAAAGGATAACGACTTTCGTAAAGTGCGTTAGCCTTGATTGCTGGAAAAGCATAGTCTGTAACAAATTCTTTAGTGACATCTCGAACGAGGGATACTGATGCTCCCGAATCAAGAGCCTTCTGCTTGATGGGATCTAGCTCATCGCCTTGTCCTAGATCTGCTGCAAGGGTAATGACTTCTTCAACACCCCATTCCTGCATCAGATAAGGAATGCAAACAGATGTATCAACGCCGCCAGAATACGCAAGTACGACTTTTTTCGCCCGACCCATGAATCTCTCCTAAACCCATTTAACCTAAAAAAGTAGCCCGGGTACTACGCCTATCTCAAGCATCCCTTAGTGCTGCTGTCTTCCGACCCTGACACGATTCGGGCGTTGCGATCGCATAGATCCGAGCCATTTACAACATTAGCACTAAGGCGCGTGAAAGTTAACCTAAAAGCTAAATTAATTGTTTGCAAATCCACACATAACAAAAAGGGGCGCTAAGCGCCCCTTTTTTACGGGATCAGGTTTTGTTTAGACTCTTCTAGCTGATGCCATAGTTCGGCAATCTGTAAAAATGCTTCTTGCGTTGAAATTTTACCGCCAGTCTCTAAAGCACAAATAATGCTGACACGAAGGGAAAACTCTTGTAGATTGGCGTTAAACAACAAATTTTCTGGCGAAAATTTGCCGTAATAACGGGACTTGGGAAATAAAAATTTGGTTGTAGCAGACATGATTTTTCCTTCCTTAATATTTCAGATTAGAGCGGATAAAATTTGTTGTCGGTGGCGACAAGTGACAGGGATTGTGATTTTAAGTTTGCCGTAGGTAAACTTAAAATCACTGTAGCTACTTAATTAAGATTAACTATATTACTGCTTCTATTAACCTCGACTTAATCTTATCTTAACCTATATTTAATATTTTCTTGTTTGATGCTCTGTATTGTGATAGTTTGCTAACATATAAGTAGCTAGTTGTAATTAAATATAAAATGTGTGTGGAACGGGCATCTTGCCCGTCAACAGGCTAGAAGCCTGTTCCACTATCTAACAATTAATTAAGCCTACTTACTTATTAGAGTTAATAAAAATCGCTAGATGCAAGCGAAGTGCCGATCGCCAAGAATATGGGGTTGAATAATGTGACTAGAAATAGCCTAGAAAATTATCGCAAGCAAAACATGATGCTATTTAAACCAGCGATCGCTCTTATGAATCGTTTGAGATATCCCCAAAAGTTTTTCTTGATCAGCTTGCTGTTTGTTTTGCCGCTAGCATTAGTCATGAATTTTTTGCTGTCAGAGATCAGCAGCCGTGTGGAATTTGCCCAAAAAGAAATCTATGGCAATATTTACCTGCGTCCAATCAGTCAGCTATGGAAACATGTCCCAAAAAGACAATTATTATTGCAGCGTCAATTTTATAAAAGCTCAAATAATGTCTCAAATAAAGGCTCAAAAAACTTAGGTCAGGCTGAACGCTCACAAACGCAAGAATTATTAGATTTACAAAATAAGATCGATCAAGCGTTTACTGAGCTTTCAGAAGTAGATCGCAAATTAAATTCCGTATTACAAACTGGAGATAATCTCAAAGATATAAAAATCTCATGGCAAGAATTGCGAGATAGCCAAGAATATACTGAGTTTCGTAATCATGATTTACTGATTGAGCAAATTGACCGATTCCGAAGCTATATAGTTGATGCGTCAAATCTGATTCTTGATCCCGACTTAGATACCTACTATCTCATGGATGCAATCGCGCTCAAACTACCTGAGATGCAAAAGCTATTACATAAGACTATCCAAACAGAAGCAGAAGTTGTATTTAAGAAAGAAATTACTGAAGAGAAAAAAGCCTTATTAATTGGCTTGATGAGTTCTTTGCAGGATTACAACAAAGAGCTAGAGTCAAATCTGGAACGCGCTTTTAAAAATAATCCCCGTGGCAATCTTCGCCAAGATCTGAATATTCCTCTTCGCAATTTCAATACTAAAGTCAACCAAATGAATTCCTATATGAATCAATTGGTTAGTAAAGATAGTAAGTCTTTTTTGACGGGTAGTTTTTATAAGGATGAGATGGAAAGCACTTTAGAGGATAGCTTTACACTCTGGGGACAACTGATCGATCGCCTTGATGAATTACTGATCTATCGTATTCAAGGATTTGAGCAGCGCAAACAATTTGTTTTGACATTTGTGGCTGTGATATTTGTGGCGATTACCTATTTGTTTTTTGGGTTTTATCTATCGGTGATGAGGACGGTGCATCAATTGGATATTGCGGCCAAGCAGATGACATTTGGCGGCACGATCGCGATAAAGCTCGATAGCAAAGATGAACTATCAATGGTGGTGCAATCCTTTAATAGTATTGCGATCGCCTTGAAAGAATCCGAAGCAAAATATCGCAGTATTTTTGAAAATTCCGTGGATGGTATTTTTCAAACAACAGTCGATGGACACTACTTGAGTGTTAATCCTGCGCTGGCAAGAATTTATGGCTATGAGTCACCTGAACAGATGCTCCGTGAAGTTGTGGATATCGAGACCCAGATCTACGTCGATCGCGATCGCCGCCAACAGTTTCGCGATTTAATGGAAAATAACGACACGATTACAAAATTTGAATCAGAAATATATAAACGCGATCGCAGTATCATCTGGATCAGTGAAAATGTGAGGGTGTTACGAGACACCAATGGGCATATCATCCATTACGAAGGTACGGTAGAAGACATTACTCAGCGTAAACTTGCAGAACTGGGACTAGAGAAAGCGAACAAACAAATTTTGGCTCTAAACGAACTGCTGAAAGAAGAAAACTTGCGAATGGGCAGTGAACTGAATGTCACACGCAAACTCCAGCAGATGATCTTACCTAAAGATAAGGAACTTGCCTTAATCACTGCTTTAGATATTGCAGGCTATATGGAACCTGCGGCGGAGGTAGGTAGCGATTATTACGATGTCTTACAACAAAATGGACGCATTAAAATCGGTATTGGCGATGTGACTGGGCATGGACTAGAAAGTGGAATGTTGATGATCATGGTACAGACGGCGGTACGCACCCTATTGCAGAGCGAGGAGAATGATCCTGTCCGCTTTTTAGATATTCTCAATCGCACGATCTATGGCAATGTTCAGAGAATGTCTTCAGACAAGAATTTAACTTTAGCAATGATCGATTATGAAGATGGCAAATTGACCTTAAGCGGTCAGCATGAAGAAATTATTGTGGTGCGTAAAAATGGCGATCTCGAAAGATTTGATACGGTCGATCTTGGTTTTCCGATTGGATTAGAGGAAGAGATATTTTCTTTTCTCGATCAAAAACAGATTGAATTAGAAATGGGTGATGTGATGGTGCTGTATACCGATGGCATCACCGAAGCCGAAAATGAAGATCGACAACTCTATGGATTGGATCGTTTATGTGAGGTAATTTGCGAAAATGTTGACAAGCCTGCGATCGCTATTCGTCATGCAGTTATCGATGATTTGCGATCGCATATTGGTACTCAAAAGATCTATGACGATATTACGTTATTAGTTCTCAAACAAAAATAAGTGCTTTAGCTGATTTGCCCGCTTCGCGGGCAAATCAGCTTGTTTGGGTAAGGTGCTTAAGCGCTTAACTAAAAACTGCTATATTACAGGTGCGATCGCCATCAATCATTCTATGTTCTCAGAGTTCTCAGATATTGTGTCTAGTCATGTGTCTAGTTTAGTAGCATTGATAGTTAATAACTATTGGCAAATTTTGGTTGCGATTGTCTCTGTGCTTATTGCTGAGGTTTTACGCGACTGCTATCACGTCGCAGGACATCATTGGCGACCATTGATGCCTTGGCATAACTTACATCACAAAGCTTTTCGTGCCGATCTCAGCAAAGTCAGCATGGAGATTTATCGTCAGTCTGAACTATTTAACGATGTGCCAGAAGCGACATTTATGGTGTTAGCAACAGGGGCGATCGCATGGCTTGCCAATATTTTTTTCGGTTATGGCTGGGCGATGCTGTTGGGTTCAGTATATTCCTTGGGGTTTCTCACTACGGCTTTTGCGCGATCGCAGGGTTTATTACTCTACACCGATTTCACCCATGAACCAGGGGATTTGGTGCAGTTGCCCTCACAATGGACAGTAAATCGGACTTACCATTGGCGGCATCACTTTGATCGCGGGGAGGCTTATTTTTGTAGTACCTTTACATTTGTCGATAAGTTTTTGGGTACAGCTTTGGCACTTAAGGGTAAGACTATTGCGGTTACAGGTGCGTCAGGTACGCTAGGACGAGCTTTGGTGGCTGAACTTTCCAAACATGGAGCAAAGGTAATTGCCCTAACCACTTCTCCTAATCCTGCTGATTTTGAGATTGATCAAGACAATAAAAATAAACTTGAAGTTCTAACTTGGCAATTGGGGAATGAGTCAGCCTTGCGTGATCGCCTCCAAAAAATAGACATTCTCATTCTCAATCATGGCGTAAATGTATTGGGTGCAAGGGATTCAGAATCAGTTTACAAATCCTACGAAGTAAATACATTTTCCGTTTTTCGGTGGATGGATTTGTTCTTAGAAACCGTAACCGAATCGAAACATATTGCCACGAAAGAGATCTGGGTAAATACATCAGAAGCAGAAGTAAACCCAGCCCTCAGTCCTCTCTATGAACTCTCCAAACGAGCGATCGGCGATTTGGTGACTTTGCGTCGTCTGGATGCACCTTGCACTATTCGCAAATTGATTTTGGGTCCTTTCAAAAGTGCTCTTAATCCCTATGGTGTGATGTCAGCTAGTTTTGTTGCTTGGGCGATCGCCGCTTTAGCCCAAAGAGATTTTCGCGATATCATCATTACTTTTAATCCTATTACCTTTATTTCTTATCCATTTAAAGAGTTTTGCCGATCGCTCTACTTTCGGATTTTCTCTCGTCGTAAGTCATCATGAACGCAGAAACCCAAACCCAAATTTGTCAGTTTATTCGTGAAGCAGGACAGAAGGCGATCGCTCTGAGAGCGTCAGGTTTTCAAGTTGACGAAAAAGGCTTTGATGATTATGTTACTGATGTCGATCGCGCACTGGATCGGTTGTTGAGTGAGCAATTTCAAGCTTGGTTTCCCGATGACATTGTGATTAGTGAAGAGAATTCGCGATCGCAGGAAATCTGGCGAAAGGAATCACAAATCAACAAAAAGTTCTGGTTCATCGATCCCATTGATGGCACTGATGATTTTATTCATGATCGTGAATTCTATTCGGTGATGGTTGGTGTTTTAGAAGCATTTCAACCCGTGCTAGGTTGGGTCTATGCTCCCAAAAGCGATCGCCTTTACTTTGGTGGCATTGCGATGAAGGGCTTATTTACGGTTACTAATGGTAATGTCCCTGAAGTTTTATACCCCCATGAGCCGATCGGCAAAAGCCTCGATCGCATAATTGTTAGTAAAAAAGACGATCTTGCCTATGGTGATGCAATTCGCGCCGCCGTCCCCAATGTGGAGTTTTATACCCTCGGCAGTTTTGGCTTAAAAGTAATGGAAGTTGTCGAAGGTCGCGCAAGCGCCTACATCTATCTCAATCGCCGCGTCAAACTTTGGGATACCGTTGGTCCTTTGGCGATCGCTAGAGCCGCAGGATTAGTTTGTTGCGATCTCCAAGGGCGCGAAATTGGCTTTGATTATGATGATATTAATCCAGAAAATTTAACTCACAAGCAACTAATCGTAATTGGTTGGCAAAATTTTATCGATGAATATCTCGAAGCGATCGCTCTTAATCTTAGGCAAATATAACTGCTGTTGAGTAGCAGGGAGGTTGATATATTTGTTTGAGAATTCCGCTACAATTAATTTCATAATTTGAATGTGAGAATAGGCGATTGAGATTCTTTTCTCCAAATCTGAAATAGAAAAAACGATGACTTATAATACGAAACAATGGCAATTACGTCATTATAAACTTGATCGCAGATCTTGGCGATCGCTGCTAATTATCATAACGATTTGTTTGTTTGTAATTTGCGGGTTATGGGGATGTCAAAATGTCACTTCGCAATCCATCAAGCGATCGCCTTTGAAAGTAGCCTGCATCACCTTTGTCGGCTATCGCCCCGCCGTTATTGCCCAAGAAAAGGGCTTTTTTAAAGCGCAGGGCGTGGATGTGGAATTGAATTATGTGGATTTTGCTCAGTTACAGCAAGCAGATTTCAGTGCAGGGAAATATGATGGGATTGGCTTGACTTTAGGTGATTTTATTATTTTGAGCGCGAATAATCCTAATATGCAAAGCGTATTAGTTGTGGATGAGACGAATGGAGCTGATGTTGTCGTTGCTCAATCTGATATTAAAACCGTTGAGGATTTGAAAGGGAAAAAAATCGGCGCAAATCTCGGCGGATTTAGTGAAGTATTTGTTACGGAAATGTTGAGAACCTCAAACTTAACTACTGATGATGTGAATTTAGTTAAGTTTGATGCGCTGGAAATTCCGCAAAGACTAAAAAATAATGATATTCAAGCAGGGCATACTTGGGAACCTTTTCTGTCGGAAGCGATTAAGCAAGGGGCGCGGCCCCTATTTACGAGCAAGCAAACTCCAGGCTTGATTTTAGATTTGGTGGCTTTTCGCAATGAGACAATTCGCGATCGCCCTCAAGATGTGCGGGCTTTTGTGCGCGGCTGGTTGCAAGCCTTAAATTTTTGGGAACAAAATCTTGAAGCTGGCAATGAAATTATTACTAAAACTCTCAAGATTCCCCTCGACACAATTTCCTTAGATGGTGTAAATCTCACTAATCTCCAAGAAAATCAGGAGTTTTTTCGTGCTAATAGTACCAATTCTATCTATGATATTGCCAAAATCTATGCCGACTTTTTCATTCGCTCTGGCAATGTGACGCGGCTCCCCGATCTCAAATCTCTGTTTAACTCCTCTTTTTTAAATTGATTTACCTAACTGATGTTATGCAGAAGCCAAGCAGGGCAACCACGGGGGGATTGCCCCTACCTAAATAATTCATGTTCTGTAGGGGCTGTGCCGTGCCAGCCCTAAACCTCAGCTATTACAGGAATTCTATCTGCGTAAGGTGAGTTACCTAATTACCTATCTAATGTGATCATTCAAATCTGAATCGTAAAACCAAAAACATGACAAACATATGAAGAATATCCGCTTTAGTAGTATCCGTCAGAAATTAATTCTTGCTTTTTTAATTGTGGCGCTGATTCCCATGCTGTTATTGGGAGCAATCAATAAACAGGCTACGGAAAACACCTTAACCGAAAATGCTAGACAATCTCTATCGGCGGCGGCGAATGCTACCGCTAATCGCGTTGATGCTTTTATTGATGGAAATCTCAATGCGGTGCGAGTGGAGGCGATTTTGCCTGGGTTATCCACTTACCTAAGTTTGCCAGAAACCAAGCGAGAGAATAGTCCTGAATTAAGGTTAGCGATGGAAACTTTGATTCGGCTGAGTCGGAAAGATATGCTAAATGTTCTATCCTATGCCTTACTTGACCTCAATGGAAAGAACGTATTAGATACAAATACCCCTGATATTGGGAAAGATGAATCATCTCAAGATTATTTTCGAGAACCCCTGCGATCGCAGTTAGCTTTTGTTTCCAGTATGCAGCGATCGCCGACTATTCCTGACTTGGTAATCTTGGTGTTTAGTAGTCCCGTTCGCAATGCGCGGGGTCAGATTTTAGGGATACTGCGAATTACTTACAATGCTGCTGTTGTTCAACAATTAGTGACAAGGCAAACAGAACAAGCGGGGGAAAAATCCTTTGCCATTCTCCTCGATGAGAACTATATTCATCTTGCTCACAGCAACGATCCGAAATTACTATTTAAATCAATAGTACCTCTGCCCGATCCTGTCGTAATGCAATTGAAGAGAGAAGGACGATTACCAAAATTGCCATCGGCGGAATTAGCGATCAATCAACCCGCACTTAAACAAGCATTAGATCGTAAACAATCCTACTTAGTGGCGACTCTAAGTTCTAATAATCAACAGGATCTCATCGCGATCGCTAGTTTGCAATATAAGCCTTGGTCAGTCCTGTTTGCCCGTCCTATTGCGATCGCCCTAGCGCCTCTGGAGAAGCAAATCCGTGATGCCACGTTCCTATTTGCGACAATCGCCATCATCGTCACTATGGTCGCTTTAGCGATCGCGCAACTCCTCACTAAACCAATTATTTATCTGACCAAAATTGTCTCTCAATTTACCGCAGGTAATTTTGATGTAAGGGTAAAATCAACGGCTAATGATGAAATCGCTCAGCTTGCGGACTCTTTTAATAATATGGCGGAACAGTTACAAAACTCATTTATAAACCTAGAAAATCGCGTACAGCAGCGTACATCAGAGTTAGTAATTGCCAAGGAGAAAGCGGAAGTTGCTAACCAAGCCAAAAGTACGTTTATCGCCAATATGAGCCATGAGTTGCGATCGCCTTTAAATGCCGTGATTGGCTTCTCGCAATTGATGTTACGCGCTAAAGGACTCTCATCAGAGCAGTATGAAAATGTGGGCATTATCTATCGGAGCGGCGAGTTTCTCTTAACTTTGATCAATAACATTCTCGATTTATCAAAAATTGAAGCGGGAAAAGCCACGCTAAATCCTCACAATTTCGATCTCTATCGCTTACTAGACGATCTGGAAGATATGCTGCATCTGAAAGCGGAATCGGCAGGCTTAGAATTGGTTTTTGAAAGACAGCGATCGCTTCCACGCTATATTTACACCGATGAATTAAAACTGCGGCAAGTTCTCATCAATCTCCTGAGCAACGCCATCAAATTCACTGAGAATGGAAGCGTAATCCTGAAAATATTTCATGAGGAGCAAGCATCTGGCGATGAATTAAAGCTCTATGTGAGTGTTAGTGATACAGGGCTGGGCATAGCTGAAGAGGAATTAGTCAATATTTTTGAAGCATTCGTGCAAGCGCAAGCAGGGCGAGAAATGCAAGAAGGCACAGGACTAGGTTTGTCTATCTGTCGGCAATTTGTTCAGTTAATGGGTGGTAATATTTCCGTAGAGAGCGAACTTGGTAGAGGTACAACCTTCTATTTCGACATCCAAGCCCAAAGCATCAACAATGCGATCGCCAATAATCTTGAATATGAACCCCATAAGCGCCATGTGATTGCTCTTGCACCCAATCAGTCCACCTATAAGATCTTGATTGTTGATGATAAACCGATTAATCGACAATTATTAGTAAAACTACTCAGTCCTCTAGGTTTCGATTTAAAAGAAGCTGCCAATGGACAGGAAGCGATCGCTGTTTGGGATGAATGGGAACCGCACCTGATTTGGATGGATATGCGAATGCCTGTGATGGATGGTTATGAGGCAACAAAATATATTAAATCAACTACCAAGGGCAATGCGACGGCGATAATCGCTTTAACCGCCAGCGTCTTAGAAGAAGAGAAAGCGATCGTGCTGTCCGCAGGTTGCGATGACTTTTTGCGGAAGCCATTTAAAGAGCAGATCATCTTCGATGCTTTGAATAAGCATTTAGGCGTACAATTTGTCTATGAAGATTTGGAGGTAAGTGTTGATCGCTCCCCCGAAACAAATTCAACATCACCAAATTTAGCAATTATGGGAGAAGAATGGCGATCGCAATTGTATGTAGCCGCAGTCGAGGCTGATGGTAATTACATTATGGAACTACTGCAAAAAATCCCCTCTACAGAATCCCATACAGCAAAATTTCTGGAAAACCTTGCGCGTCAATTTGACTTTGACGAAATTATAGAACTAGCAAAATAACCAAACGTAGGGGCAGTTCATGAATTGTCCCTACGTTAGAATAATGGACTCAAGTTCTTTTGCGTAAGTCCTATTAGTTACTGAATCTCAATCAATCAAGATCAATATGTATAATTTAATCAACGAATCTTTAACAAATATGAATCCGCAATCCGAGTCAAAGGGGAATATTTTGTTGGTGGACGATCTGCCTGAAAACTTAAAATTACTGAGCGAATTACTCTCTAAATATGGGTATACTGCTCGCAGTGTGACTAGTGGTGCTAGAGCCATCAAGACTGCTAAGGCAAAACTTCCAGACGTAATGTTTTTAGATGTCCTGATGCCAGAGATGAATGGATATCAAGTTTGTCAAGCCTTCAAAGCCGATCCCGATCTGTGCGATATTCCCATCATCTTTATTAGCGCATTAGGGGATACAGTCGATAAATTAAAAGGATTTGAAGTTGGCGGCGTAGATTATATTACTAAGCCCTTTCAAGTTAAGGAAGTCCTCGCTCGTTTGGAAGCTCAATTAACTATTCAAAAACAACAGCGCATTTTACAGGATGAAATTGCCAAACGCAAGGAAATTGAAGAAGTACTATATCAATCGCGATCGCTACTTTCGAGTATTTTAAATAGCGCCTTAGATGGAATTGCCGCGATGCAAGCAGTTCGCGATCCAATTACAGGAACGATCGAAGACTTTCGTTGTCTGGTCGTTAATCCCATTATCTCCAAAATGTTGGGACGTAAACGTGAGGATCTGATTGGTAAATTAGTTCTTCGCAGGTTTCTGGAAGATATTAATCCTACTCTATTTACTCGCTTTGTTGCTGTCGTTGAATCTGGCGAACCCTTGGATGAAGATTTTTATTACCCCATCGGTGAGTCTAGCTGGTATCACTATGTTACTGTCAAATTAGGTGATGGCTTTGCCGTTACTGTGCGAGATATTACTTTACGCAAACAAACAGAACTGGCTCTACAAGAAGCAAACCGTAAATTGGAGTTAATTGCTAATTTGGATGGGTTAACCCAGATTGCCAACCGTCGCCGCTTTGACGATTATTTCTCCTCAGAATGGCAACGGCATCAACGCGAACAAAATCCTCTAGCACTAATTCTGATTGATATCGATTATTTCAAGCGCTACAACGATCGCTACGGACATCAAGGTGGCGATGATTGTTTAATTAAAGTTGCACAGGCGATCGCTCAAGTTCCCCAACGTCCCACCGATTTAGTAGCCCGTTACGGCGGTGAGGAGTTTGCAGCGATTTTGAGCAATACTGATAAGCAAGGAGCGATCAAGGTTGCTGAGGCAATTCAAGAGGCGATCGCCACACTTGCCATCTCCCATGAAAGTTCTGAAGTTAGCACTCAAGTAACCTTGAGTATTGGTGTTGTCAGTTTCGTGCCTACCACAGAATTAGAATTAAAGACCATTATTGCCCATGCCGATCAAGCTTTGTACACAGCAAAAGACCGAGGACGTAATCAAGTAGTTGCCTATGACACAGTGATATTTCATGTATGAATTGCGCCCCCTAGCCCCCAATTCTGGGGGAACAAGAAAATAAAATTCTTTCAAAGTCCCCCAGAATTGGGGGATTTAGGGGGCTTAAATAAACCGAAACGTAGACAGTTAGACTTGTGTGTACAGGGTAGACAGTAAAATGCGGGTTTTGAGTTATATCACACTCTTGAAAAAGGCGATCGCCTTCTTTAAATCTCCTGTAAAATACCGACCAAAATTGCCATTAAATCCTTGAGATCCTCTGGCACGCGGTATAAATGCAAATCTTGCACCACTATTTTATCCTGTCGATCCAAGCGTCCAAACTGCCAAACTTTACCAATCGACACGGCTCCGTGAATATATCTTTGACCAGATTCAAGAACATGCGCGATCGCCACCATCTCTACCGCCAATTGCTTAAAACCACGCTCTAAATTTTCGTCCTTTGCCTCAATCACCAAAAATTGATGATTTACCTCACCATTAGCCTTGATATTAGACTCAATAAAATAGTCTAGTTCTCCTCTAAGTTGATTATTCACGTTCAAAGGATAAGAAACCTTCAAATTAGATTTTGTATAATCAATTAAATCCATTAACACAGGCGCAATTAGAAACTCCCGTCTTGCTGTTTCATTGTCAAAAGTAATATAAGGCAAACTCTTAGCGAGTCTTTTTTCTAGCATCTCAAGTTCTACTAGATTGCAAACACTTTTGGTGAAATCTAATAACTTCATCTCAAAAGCATAACCAAAATAGTTAAGAATTTCTTCGGGATAAAAGTTCAGCTTGAAATAATCAGAAAAGCTTAACGAATCTGGCAAATTGATATTCCGAATCATCGCTGATTATCTCCTTGATTTGCTAACAAAATTTGATCCTCTTGCTCTCGTTCTTCCGTTCTGGGAGAACGAGAGCAAGAGGCGGTTTTTGTAAGTAACTAGGCATAAGAAAACTTAAAAAGCAAAGATTAAGATCCCCGACTTTTTTGTGAATTCACAAGTTGTCTTTGCTTGCTTAGAAAAAGTCGGGGATCTGGGCATTTACAGGTTTCTTGTGCTGAGGTACTTATCTGTGTAAGGTAAGTTAGATTACGCTTTTGAAAAAGGCGATCGCATCTTTAAGAGAAGCAACAAATGTATCTACTTCCGATTTGGTGTTATAGAAATAAACACTTGCCCGCGCCGTTCCGCTAATCCCTAAAAAACGATGTAATGGTTGGGTACAGTGATGCCCCGAACGGATGGCAATCCCATCTTGATCGAGCATTGCTGCTAAGTCATTGGCATGGATACCGTGGGCGATCGTGAAGGCGGCTAAACCAGCGCGATGATGGCGCGGACCATAGACCTTAATGTCAGGAATTTCATCTAGATAATCCATCAAGTAGTTAATTAATTCCTGCTCATAGTCGTGGATTTTATCCATACCGATCGCCGTCAAATAATCCACCGCCGCACCAAGGGCGATCGCTTCCCCAATCGCAGGAGTTCCTGCTTCAAACTTATGGGGTAGATCGGCATAGGTAGAGCGATCGAGAAACACATCGGCAATCATTTCACCACCACCCATAAATGGAGGCATTTCTAATAAGATCTCGCGTTTACCATAGAGAAAGCCAATTCCCGTTGGCGCACACATTTTATGTCCCGAAGCGACCAGCCAATCGCAATCTAAAGCCTGAACATCAATCGGCATATGTGGCACGCTCTGGCAAGCATCCAATAACACCTTCGCACCCATAGCGTGAGCTAATGGAATCATCTCTTCTACAGGATTCACGCAACCAAGGGTATTGGAAACATGGACAATGGATACCAATTTGGTTTTGGGATTAAGTAGAGATTTGAACTGCTCTAGGCTCAATTCACCTAATAGGGTTGGTTCTAAGAACTTCAGTACTGCACCTGTACGCTGAGCGATTAATTGCCAAGGCACAATATTGCTGTGATGCTCCATTACTGAGAGAATTACTTCATCGCCTTCCTTCAGATTTGCCCAACCCCAAGTATAGGCAACCAAATTAATCGCTTCGCTAGCATTGCGAGTATAAATAATTTCCTGCGATGACTTGGCATTGACAAACTTGGCAATCTTATCTCTTGCTCCCTCATACGCATCAGTTGCCCTCGCGCTGAGTGTATGAGCGCCACGATGGACGTTGGCATTGTCATGCTCGTAATAATATTTCCAAGCATTAATCACCTGCTTGGGCTTTTGTGAACTAGCGGCATTGTCAAAATAAATGAGAGGTTTACCATTTACCTCTTGATTTAATATCTCAAAATCTGCTCTGACCTGATCTGCCAAAGTCTTTTCGTAGGTTAATGTCATGACGCTTGCGTCGATTAATACTGTAACGGCTATTTGTATCTTACAGCGCTTTGCGTTGGCATGAAGCCCATTTCAAAGTTTAAAAGACGGCTCAACATTCTGTTATCGCGATCGCCTGTGATTTTGATCACATTTAGTCACAGTTAGGATCACAGTCGCAATGGATTAGCGATCGCATCCTTAATCTCACCGCAAAGAGATACTAAACCCATAAAGAAATTCTTTCAACAAACCGAAGCAATGATCCTCAATTCATTAAACCAAGTTCGCTCGATTATAATCAATACCATTGCTGGTCGTGAGAAAGCGATCGTGTTTTTAGGAAAAACCTTTGTAGTCGATAAAGCTTATAAATCTCTCAAGGAAGCGATCGCAGGGTGTAGAAGAGATTTAGATTTGGGCATGGCTGTGTTAATCGCACCTGAAGCAAGTTACTTTAATGTTTGGGTATCGATTCCTAACGAAATGATCTTGGAAATGATCTTGTAAGTAAGTAGTGGCAATTCATGAATTGCCACTACAAAGTGTCATTTGTTGAGTGTCATTTGTTGGCTGATTAACTTTTTAAAGCAAAAATTCTGTTGATGACATCTTCGACAACGCGATCGGGGGTTGATGCGCCAGATGTAATGCCAACCTTGATTTTGCCATCGGGAAGCCAATTTGTGGTTTGCTCGATCGCTTTGCCTAAAGGTTGATGTTCGATTATCTCTGCTGAAATAATCCGATGGACATCATCAATGTGATAGGAAGCAAGATTTCGCTCGATCGCAATTTCTTGTAAATGGGTAGTATTTGAAGAGTTGTAACCACCGATGACGATCATCAAATCGAGATCCTCTTCCACAATCTCAAACATGGCATCTTGTCGCTCTTGGGTCGCGTCACAGATCGTATTAAAGGCAAGAAAATGTTCGTTGAGATGTTCTACCCCATACTTTTGCATCATCGCATGTTCAAAGAGTTTGCCGATCGCTTCGGTTTCCCCCTTAAGCATTGTGGTTTGGTTGGCGACACCAACTCTTTCCAAATCTCGATCAGGATCAAATCCCTCCGACATCGCTTTGCCGAATTTATCAAGAAATTGTTGGCGATCGCCACCATTGAGCATGTAATTGGTGACATACTCGGCTTCCTTCATATTCAACACCACCAAATAACGCTTAGCATAGGAACTAGTGGCGATCGTTTCTTCATGGTTGTACTTGCCATGCACAATGGAAGTAAAATCAGCTTTTTTATGTTTCTCCACTCGATTCCAGACCTTCGATACCCAAGGACAAGTCGTATCGACAATCTTGCTGCCAAGGCGATCGAATAACTGGGTTTCCTGTACACTTGCGCCGAAAGCTGGCAAAATCACCACATCACCCTTACCGATTTCCGAGAAGTCTTTAGTGCCATCAGCAGCAACGGGGACAAATTGAACTTCCATTTCCTTGAGTTTGGCATTGACAGAGGGATTGTGAATGATTTCATTAGTAATCCAAATCTTTTCATTAGGAAATTGGGTTCGGGTTTCATACGCCATTGCTACCGCTCTTTCCACACCCCAACAAAATCCAAAGGATTTCGCTAAATAAATTGTCACATCACCTTGCGTATAAACATAGTTGCGATCGCGAATAGTTTGAATTAGGTCACTATGATACTGCGATCGCATCGTTGATTCGGCTTCTTCACCATGTCCAAAACTTTGTCGAAAGTAGTTCGGAGACTTGTGCAAAGCTCTTCGCATCGCTTGAGTATCGAGGGTGGTGTCCATGAGCTTAGATCATTCTAGGTAATTGTGCTGAAAGTATTATATAACCACTGCTATAGCAATCTGAAGAGATTTATAGCTTTTTAATGCTTGTTACAGCGCCTTGTGCTGAATTAAAACCCACAAAACTTGTGAAAGTGCCGCTTTGCAGCACTTTCACAAGTTTCTGTGTACTCAAGGCTAAATCAAAACTTGAAAACTGCAAAGACTCAGGAACTAATTGCAGCAGCAAGTTTTTCTAACTGAAGATCGCCGCCAGCTTGATCGAGAAACTCATTGGCAACGTCAATCAAATTGGCAAGGTTGTTGGGATCAGCTTGAAAAGTAGAGATGTTTTTTGTCGCTGGCACTAGCGGTTGATAACGATCATATCTCTCATTTAGTAGCTGTGCAGCGATGTAGTCAACCAGATCTGATGAGCCATCTGAAAAAACACTCAGAAGCGGAATTCCATTTTGGACATTGAGCCAGTCAAGCGCTCCCCAAGTTTTTGCCTGTTCGGGCGTAATCCGATCTTCTAGTTGACCTGTTCCAAAGGAGGCAATCAAAATATCGTCCAAACTAATATTCTCTAAATTTACAGATTTAGGGAGCGTCCCACGCTTGCTCATGTTGATGCATTCAGCGATCGCGCAGAGGGTAGGATTATTGGCAACGACACCTCCATCGATTAAGGGAACGCCCCTAGTTTCAGGCGGAAGTTTAATAGTTACAGGATTTTGAATCGTTGAGTGGTTGGGATGTTTTTCTAAATTGGCAAGATAGGTTGGATCACTTAAAATATGCCCTGCAAAGGCGGTAGGAGCCGCAGAGGAACAGCGACAAACTTCCCAAGTGGGAATTTGTGAAAACTCAGGCTGGTTACTTTTAAAAACTACCGCAGTACGATTGTAGGTGTCGTAAGCGACAACGAGGGTTGGGGGCAATGTCCCAAAGGTAGATTCTCCAAAAACATGGGAATCTTGAAGTACTTTTTCCAATCCTGTGCTAGAAAATAAGGGCAGCGAAGGATCACCTTGTTTAATTCGTTCTAACAGTCCATTCCACCAAAAATCTAGATTCATGTCAGGGAAAATATCTTTACCCTTATCCTCATAAAATCTACGGATTTCCGAGGCAGGCATACCTTTGGCAATGCAGCAAGCAATAATGCTACCTGTGGAAGTACCTGCAAACATATCAAAATACTTGTTAAGGCGATCGCCTAATTTCTGTTCCAACCGCTCCAAAATCACAGTTGTAATCAGTCCACGAATACCGCCACCATCGCAACTTAGAATTTTAAAGATATCTGTGTTAGCCATGAGTTTTATCTACTTTTAAATTTACTTGCTTTCTTTCATATTTAGGACTTATCCAAAGATAATCTTGCTGTAAATAATTTGTTGATGGCTAAACAGGTTGAGAAGGGAAATAAAGA
>JBAXTW010000074.1:0-22510 GCA_037129985.1 Pseudanabaena sp. ELA645
TTCCCCCTTCACGCTTTTTCCTAGGTATACCCACCTTTTCAAACAGCCTCTAAGCTCCATTCTGTAACTGGTGTAAAATCTTTACTTTGTCGAATAAAATAGTGTGTTTTTTCTTGATTATCAAGTAATGAATATAAATATGCTAAACAAAAATAAGACATTATAATTTGGCTAAGATGGCTATCTGCATTTAGGCAATTAATATCTATATTTATGTCAGAAGATATAACCATTTCAAACCATTCTATCGCAGATTCAATATTACCCAAATACATATTACAGATACCTATATTAAAGAGACACATAGCAACAAGCTTTTCTCCTCTTTCAAAATTAGTTTTATCAGTTGATGAATTCTCTTTGAATTTGGTTGCGATATTTAAGGCTATATTACAAATTGAAATTGCATCATGAATACGACCAGTTATTCTGTAGGCTACGGCTAAGATGTCATAAACTACAACTAGTTGGTGACTACTACCAATTTTATTTTCTAGAATATTTAGGGCTAGAATTAATTGTGATAAGAGACCTAACCTATAACATGAAGTTCCTAAGGTTGATTTTCCAACCCATTTATTTTTTCTCTCATATACAATTATATCAGTAGCTTTATCGTACATCTTGATTGCTAAGTAATGATGATATGACTCAAATGCTTTAAGTGCATCATCAACTGTTTCAATAGTTTCAACACTATCCGTCCAAAATTGAGCAGCTTGTTGATTTGATTTGAACCAATCTATATTGATTTCTAGTAAGCGTGACCTCGCCAATTCCCAAATAGCAGGATGTAAATAATATTCACCTTTAACTTCAATTAAAGAAGTTTTACTCAAATAATTTACAATCCCAACTCGTTGAGATTCAGATACATCCCATAACAAACAAATCAACCCCTCAAAAGGAACAGTTTTTACATCCTGATAGCGATAGCAACCCATCCGACAGAGCAACTTATAAGCATCAGGCTGATTGTCTCGCAACCAATCCATCTCTACTGAAATCAAAGTCTCTAGTTCCGAATCCGCCAGCAAAGCATCCTTGTATCGACTCCAATAGGCTGCAATATTGCCATCAAAACGGTTTTTAATCGCACCATGCAGAATATCCATAACCTTCGCATTACCGTTATAGGCAACACACATCTGCAATAGCGCCTCAGAATCTACCCCATTCTCGCAATCATGGAAATATTGCCGCCATGCCGTAATGTCTAGCCCCTCCAGTGAATACTCATGTACCCTCGCCCGTGGAGTAATCAGCGATCGCCGACTGGTAATCAGCGTAAACGAAAAAACATCGCGATCGCCCAACACCGCCAACAAAGCATCATAGCCGCGCAACTTCTCCCGAAACCGATAAGTTTCATCTAGCGCAGGTTCGAGGTTATCGATTAACACTCCAATGGGATTTGCCCGATCCGCTAACTTCTCTCCCAAAATACCCAAGTTAATCCCAAAATCCCGACTAGGCTCCTCATCAAAATCCTTCCGCAAGATTTGCGACACCTTCTCTTCCGCAGGCGTAACGTTTCCCGACTCCAAACCCATCTCTATCCGAATCACCTTTTTAAACTGCGTCTGCAAAAACTCCCGCGCTAATGTTGACTTGCCAACACCCGCACCAGCCTTGATTAAGACGATCTTGGCTTGTTTTCTGAGGTTTGCGAGATTAGTAAGATCGTGATCGCGTCCAATAAACTCAAGGGTTGTTAATTCTGGGATTGATTCGGGAGTAGGGATATTTTGGGAATTAGTTGAGGTTGAGGGGCGATGATCTGTATTAACAACGCTTTCGCTCATGAATGCTGGATCAATGTCAGATCGGCTATCACCAGATTCTTCGTAAATATGCGGTCTAGTTACCTCATCAGAGATATGTTTCAGGCAAAGCTCTAGTAGCTTTCGACGATGAACTTTTTTTTCAATGCCATCTGTGCCACTATCATTAATTAATCTATCCCTTTTGATACTAAATTTCTCAGCAATATTAGTAATATGCCTATTTGCGGTTGTTCTAGAAATTCCCTCGATTGTCGCTACCTCTTCATCTGTTTTATTCTCTAGAAAATGTCTAAAATGAGTCTTTTGTGTAGTAGTTAAGTTTTTACGCTTATTATCAAACTCTTGTTTTTCCATTTTGCCCGTCGCTAAGCGTCGCTAAGCCCTTAAAGCTGACACTACCTATGATACTATGAATACATGGGAAAGTTAAGCAAACTCATACAAAAATTTTTAGCCAGTCCGCCAGAAGTCAGATTTGAGGAAGTCCGCACCCTGCTTGAAGGATTAGGATTTCACGAAGCGCGGTCAAAAGGCAGCCATCATATTTTTCGAGACGAACTTGGGAGACAGTTAACCATCCCCAAAACAGGCGGTCAAAAAGTTAAGCGCCCATATATTCAAAAAATCGTAGAACTGCTCAATTTAGAGGACTGGAAAGATGACAATAACTAAACCCAATAAATCAACTTCTCAACGTCAGTCCCTAGACTATTATCTCAAACTCACCTATCCCATCACCTTCTATCCCGATCCTGATGGTGGCTATGTTGCTGAAATCAAAGACTTAAACGGCTGTCTCACCCAAGGCGAAACTATCGAAGAAGCCGTTACCAACATCAACGAAGCCCGTGAGTTATGGATAGAAACTGCCTATGAATACGGTGATGATATTCCTTTACCTAGTTCCGAATCTGAATATAGCGGTAAACTCATGCTGCGGATGCCAAAAGGTTTACATCATCGCCTAGCCACTCTAGCCAAAAGCGAAGGTGTAAGCCTCAATCAATATCTCCTCTTCCTTCTCAGTTCTGCGACAGGTAAATCTGCATTGCACTAGACAAGATTTATGTGCATTTTTGTCTGTACATTTTTGCACAAAGCCTTTACATAGTGCATTTTTGCATATTTGTATTGAGCGTTTGATAAGTGTGTCAAATTGAACATGTCCTAATTCAAGGATAAATAATTCAATCCTAAAAACCTATGAACAAACCTCTTGATTTTTTAATCAAAATCGGTTCTACAGCAGCATTAATTGCTGCCAGCCTAGCTCTTCCCGCATCTCCAGCTAAAGCTGCTCAACTGGGCGGATTAAACTTGGATGGTTTCTGCCGTGCTGTTTATGGTTCTAATGCTCGCTCCT
This sequence comes from Pseudanabaena sp. ELA645, assembly GCA_037129985.1. GTDB lineage: Bacteria > Cyanobacteriota > Cyanobacteriia > Pseudanabaenales > Pseudanabaenaceae > Pseudanabaena. The sequence continues at coordinate 3,151 of JBAXTW010000074.1, forward strand.
ACTTGATCGCTAGCCAAGGTGCTTCTGGCTGGAGATGTTCAGCTAATAATCGTCTTTACTCTTTCACTGGTTCTGGTAGAGATATGCACGCAGCTTGTAAATGGCAATATGGAAGATCGGATGCTATGGCTCAGCCTCTTAACTGGTCTAATCCCTATTCTTGGCGCTGCTATGGACAAAATGTGCTGATTCGCTAGTTTTAGCATTTAGTACCTCAAATGTATTATTTCGGGGAGCTTAGTTTCTATAGCTTCCCTTTTTATTTCCCAACTCAAGAAATTTATGAATAGATACATTTGTCAAGTTGTTTTGCTTGCTGTATCATTTTTTGCCTTATCTCTAGAAGCAAATATCGCTCAAGCCCAAACAGATCCTAATTTATCTATCCCTCAAGCTCAACTTCCACTCAATACTTCTAATTTTATTCCATCTACAAATTATCCTTTAGGAGATTTGACACAACAAGGAATCATTAACAATAATGGTTCTTTAGGACAAACAAATAGCTGCGGACGCTCCTGTGTTAATTTCTACACAGATTTTTCCCGTACTGATTCTCGATTTGGTGTAAACCTTAGCATCCCACTTTCTGCTTCTGAAAACGAGCTTAATTCTGCACAGTCTAAGCGCACACTTTATGACGTTGAAAGCGGCTATATTAAAGCGATTTCAGAAGCCTGTTTAGCTAAAGACATTATTCGTGCAGAGCTAAGTGCTAAAGGACTTGCGAGAGTCTGGAACGTCGATTACAAAACCTTACTTCGCCCTAGCTGTGGCTAGTACCATCATGTTGCAAATTACCATCCCAATTGTGAGATTTTTTGCATACATCCTCGTTGGTTTATTCCTCGCGTTCCCCATATCAGCCATGTGTGGCGCGATCGCCATTCTCCTCACCTATCTCCCCCTCATCTGGCAAATCCTTTGGCGGACAGGACTAGGATTAATGATGTTGACAGCGATCGCCTTGTTTATCGAAGGATTAAACAACGGCACAAAACGCAATCCCTAAATTTCTGATTGTTCTTGTTGTCGCTTAAAAGCCTCCACAATTTCCTCAATCTCCGTAGTCGAGATACTTGATTGATCGGATTTAGCATAAATGGCTAATAAAATAATCCTAGTGGGTGTTTCAATCTGATAAATGAGCCGATAACCAGCACTTTTACCTTTTTGGATATCGCTATTTTTTACCCGTACTTTGAAAACAAAAATATTCAATCCTGACAAGCGATCGCCTAAAACTTCTCCAGATTGTAACTGCTCGATTATAGGTTGTACATCTGAGCGAATTTTGCGATAGCGTTTAAACAGACCCCGAAATTGTCGTTCAAAGTTTCCAGAAGTCTCGACTTGAACAATGGACTGATTACTTTCCATCCAGACTATCCCAAAGTTGAGAAATAGGCTTAATTTGCCCCGTCTTTACCTCATGCAACGCCTTATGCAAACTAGCCGCAATTTGTTCTGGACTAGGATCGAAAACTTTATCCTGATCGCGCTCTTGTTCCCACCAATCATCAGTTACGACAATTCCCTCACCCCGTTCCAAACTATCAACTCCTTCCATCAACAACACTTCCAGCTTTTGCGTGGAATCGATAACATTAGGCGTTAAAAGCTGATCAATAAAATACAAAACTGTTTTTTGTTGATTGAGCGATAAAGCTTTTACTTTGTCAATCACAAGTTCTTGAATGTTGTTCATAAAAAACTCAATAAGCAAAATAACAACAGAATTACAGTTTAGCTTATTTCGATGTGATTGGGGAACAAATCTCCCCTTCATCTGGCAAATCCTTTGGCGGACAGGACTAGGATTAATGATGTTGACAGCGATCGCGCTTTTTCTTCATGCTCTAAAAAATTAAACGGCGATCGCTACAGAGAATGTCAATGTTACAACTGTGGAAGAGCCTGTTGAGTATGTCCTTTATGCTTGTAAGGCCTCTACTTGGTTGTCACCGTCAAAACTTGCGGCGGTGTCGCATCAGCAGGATAAAGAAAATCAAACTGGACAACACGGCGATCGCTTGGTGGCATAGTCAAAGTTACTAAAGACTTACCGCGTTCTCCTCGCCGCATCTTCAGATGCACATAGCGAGTTTGCGCTAAGCCTTTGTCATCCCGAAATTTCACCCTAACGGAACCTCGGAAAAACACGTCATCGGGTAGCGGCTCAAAGAACTGTAACCCGCCAATGGGTTTATCGTATTTGATCGGATTTTGGAAAGACAGAGTAACAGTTTGAGTTTCATTAGTGGAATTATGTAATGGAAGCGTGAGATTATACTGCACGCCATAATTACCATGAGCAGAATAGGCGGTATCAGGATAGCGCACTTTTAACGGTGCTGTTTGCACTTGTCCTGTTCCCATCGTGCCATATTGCAACAGACTTAAACCATAGGAATAGGATTCACCCCGTTTGGGAATTGCTAAATCGAGGCTTTCCTTATCAGTCAGGGTTCCAAACCATTGGGAACCAAGCTGTACACCCGCCACACGACTATATTCAAAAGCTCCTTCTGTTAAGTCTGGCGGCGTTGGCACAACATCACGCGGTTTCGATAGTTCACCATTTTTGAGAATATTTTCCCATTCAGAGAGATTGGGAGCGCGTTCAGTTCCATCAGGATTCAGACGCGCATAGAGAGCGAGAGTTGCCACATAAACTTTGCCATCACTGCGTAACCGTGATAAGCCCGATCGCCCATTTAAGGGTGGATCTAATTCCTTAACGGGAATTGGGATGTTCATCAACATCCGACTCTGTTTCGGTGGAATGATAATTTGTGCAGGTAAAATATCCTGACGACGACCCCGCAAAATATCGAGCATAGCGCGATCGCCAGGTCCTCTGTACACAGCGCCATTGTTATTGAGCGAATAGTTCGGAGCATCATAAAATGGTGCATCGGGCTGACTGAGATAGCTGGCTCCTAATAGCGTATCAATGGTTACGGGTTTATCTGTGGGATTATAGGCGATCGCGCCGATGTATAGAGTTCGCAAATCAACTGGTGGCGGTGCTTTAGAAATATGATGCGTAAATAAATCAAAGCGTCCCTCAAAGGGAAAGTTTAAATGCGCGTTGGGATAAGCCATCCCTTGACTGGGAAAAGCTGACAGCAAAATCCCTTCTGTCTGCACAATTTCGGGACTATTGCTATTAAACATTGGCACATCGTCAAGACTGCCCATGAGTGGACGCATTTCTTGAGGATCTAAAATGACTTTGGGTTGAGTGGAAGCTTGTGCGATTTTGTTATTTGAATTGCTATCTGAATTGCTATTTAAGTCGCTATTTGAACTGGCAGTTAAATTCGCAGTTGTCTTGAGACGTGCATTGGGAGTTGGATTAGGATTGCCAGCTACAGTTACGATAGCTAAAGTTAGTAAAATGGGATGTAACAATAATAAAGAGAATAAAGAAGTTGTCATCATTAGCTTTTGAGGATTATAGAATAAAGTGAATTTTAGCGTGCTGCCATAGCCATAAAGAATGCATCGGTTGTGGCAATGGAAGCGATCGCAATGCCAACTCCTAATGAAATCATCGCTTTGCGTAAAAAGACTGTACGCTCAGCCTTATATTTTTGCAAGTCTTCAATTTGCTGCATCCATGTAGTTGTAATTGCTGTTTGCAAACTATCATCTTTTTGCATTAATACCTCTGGTGAAAGTCCTGTATTTGCAACCTTGCGAGGATATAAACCTAACACAGCAAAGGCGATCGCGATCGCTAGCGCCACACAAGCCGAAAGTTTGAGCGTCAAATAGATAAAGTATAAATTCGACATTTCATCTTGAGCATAAATTTGGAATGTGGAAGTGACACGCAAACCAAGCAATAATAAAGCACTAATTTCCATTACTCCAGCGAGTTTTGTGCCAAGAGTGTCAACCCCATGCTGAGCTTGCTCTAGACAAAATTTGGTGTATTCGTAAAGAAAATTTTGTTGGGGTTCCATTTTGTATACTCCATTTTTAGATGATGCTTTATTCGGGTTAGAACTTACGGAAAAAAATCAAATGTAGGGGAAATTCATGAATTTGCCCCTACGGTAAAATTAGGGTTTCCAGTCTTTTTGTATAAGTCCTACTGGCTTACCAACAGAACAATTAATAGCATAACTCCAACTTAATAAACGCAGCCAAAGACGGGGATTAGCAGGTTCTAGCCAGCTTTGCGAACCACGAATAACATTCGGCAACCAGCCACCCAGAATCGCATTAGCTAGAGAGTTTCGCGTAAAAGAACCATAGCTAGATAACCATTTTAGCAAATCCTTTGTACCCGCCATTTCCAAAATCCAGAGAATTAATCTTGGATTTTTAAAGGCGGCAATTAACGCGAGGCGATTGAACATGAACCAACTCAGGCGATCTTTAATAAAGCGATCGCTGACAGGTTGAGGTTCATCTGCCAGCAGTCCAAAGAAAGTATTTAGCATTGAGTTCACCCGCTCTGGTGGTAAATGCATTCCTGTGGGAACCATCATTCCTTTGGAAAACAGCCAAGTAACGGCAATATTACTTTGATAAGCATTGATTTGATTAAGATCATCAGCTTTGAGTAGATCATGTTTGAGCGCAGTGTCTAATAACGTCGCCAAACGTGGCAAATTGCGAACGAGGGAACCAAACCCTGTAAATACAAGCGGAGACTGTAATGAAGCCGCATCACCGATCGCTAAAATCCGATCAAAGGCGCATTTTTTAGAATCTTCATTGAGGCTGTAATGTCCCGTAATATAGCCAAAAGTCGCTTTCTTCCAAGTTAATTTCTCCATATCACAACGCCGATATTCAGGCAAAATCGTGAAGAAGTCCTCATACATTTCCAGTAACGATCCTGCATTTTCAGGATGGACTTGATGGTAATGGAACAGGTAAATCGTTAGTTCATCTTTTTCCGCAGGAAAGAGTTCCCAAATTAATTGTCTACCGCGTGAAATATCGCCATGACTAAACAAAACATCACCATATTGGGAATCCCATACAGACTTGTCAAATCCTTCCAGAACTGCGCCCACAGTCGGACAGACACTATCAAAGGCTTGACCTGCGTTAATTTGTTGGGCGATCGCTGAAGCTGAACCCATCGCATCAATTACTAATCGCGAATTGAGAATTACCTCTGCATCTGTTTCTAAATTTTTAGCAAAGATCGTCGCGGAGTTTGCATCAATAACCACTTTTTGGAATTCAGTGCGATCGCAAATTACCGCGCCATATTCATGTAATTTTTTGCTGCAAATTTCGAGCAAGCGATTAGTATCAATCGCAATATTCAGGACTGTGGGCGTATGTAAAACCTTGGCTTTGAGATGGCTAGGATTGTTACTATCAAAAAATTTGTTAAAGCCATCCACATATTCTGCGGTGATCATGGTTTCAAATTCTTCTTTAGTGAAGAGTCCAAAATCAATCAGATTCTGGAATTCAGCGCGAGAAATATTCCATTCTCGATTCATTCGTCCAAAGGGAATGCGCTCAACAAGGCAAACGCGATAACCTAACTTCGCCATCATCGCCGCATGGATTGCTCCCAACGCACCACCAAGATAAACGATGTCATAGACTAAATCTAATTTTGCAGAATTAGTTTGGGAATCCTCAAAGATTACTTGTTTAGGTTCTTTGGGATTTTTCACACTTTCCCGCCAGCGCTTTTCCCACCAATAAACCCGATTAAGATCATATTCTCCATTAGGAATGCGTTGAAAAAATTTGACCGTGAGCGGATATTCGGCGGCTAGCGCTTCAAAAATCGATTGATTCGGAGCGATCGCAGGTGGTTGTTTAAACTCATAGGGAAAAGCCTGCCGCGCCTCCTTAGTCAAATGCTCAAGTAGCTCACGCACACCATCCATCACCTCATCTGACCAGCGAAATACTTTCAGATAAGTTGTGCGTTGTAATGTCCAGATAAATACTGATAATTGGGCGATCGCCCCTGACCGATTTTGGTGATCGAGGATAAAGCCATGCTTAGCAACAGTTTTTTTGCCAAAAGGTGGTTGATACTGAGATTGGAGCCATGTTTTCACGGTTGCAATTTGAGTGGTAGGGATCTCGATATAAAGTAACTGCTGCATGGCTTGATCAATATCTTCAGGTGCTTTCATTTTCACATATTTTATTCATTTTCGCATATAGGCGATCGTAAATGGTTTTCTTAATAACTATTCAAAACAACTATCCAAAGATGCGCTGTATTTCTACACAAGCATAATGCATTGATGATGGAGCATCTGGAGGTAGACCATGTACACATTGTTCGGCTAGTTTTTCAACCAATGACTTACATTTCCCTTGCTCTTGATTTCTAAGCTTTGGATATCTTGTAATTTCATCAATAGGCTCATTTGATTCTAGATAATATATCCAAGTCTCAATGTTTCTTTTTGGGACAAGTATCGCAATTTTTTCTTCATTTCGCCTTGTTGTCTCAAGAACCGAATCTAGTTGTCTTTTGCGATTTTCCACATTACCTGTGTCAGCATCAATAACAGCTATTAAACAAATATTTTTATGGTTTTTTTGACTTCGATATGCTTTAACTTCTGAAGCATAAGTTTCTCTTACATAGTTTTCACCAGCTTTACTTCCAGACGGACAAATTCTTGGAGCAAACTCTGTAAATCCTCTTTTCTGTAAAAACCATCGGACAAAATTATAATGTTGGCGATCCTCGCACAAAATTGTTACTCTTGGCTTTTTCCTAATTTGTGTCATTGTAAATCCAACCACGCGATACTAACTCAGAGATTGGTAATCCCGTATCATGTTCATCTCTTATCTGCTTAACTCGAACAGGAGAATTCCCATTTCGTTCAAACCAGTATCCTGAATCTAATGCTAGGAAATTTATAAGTTTGGGATGGTGTGAAATAAGTAAAGCTTGTAACTTTTTTTCACAACAAAAATCATATAGTTGCTCAAGCCAAGGCTGCACTTCTGGTAATGCTAGAAAGTTTTCAGGCTCATCAATACATAATGTATAGTCTTCATTTTGAGTCCCATAAATCAATGTATATAAAGCTATAATTACTTTCTGACCATCAGATAATTCATGAAAATAATATTCAATTGTTTTTTTGTCGTCAGATTCACTTGAGAATAGTAATTTCAATCCATAGTTAGTCTCACTAAAACGATCAAATTTAAATGATACAAATTTATCTAAAACATTCCTCAGGATATTTGTAAGTTCAAATATTTTTCCTTGATCTTGCGAAAGATAGCGATACCAAGATACATAGTTTTCCATTAGAGGATATATGTAGGAACTTTCTTTGTCACAAGTTCCAATCATTAGTGATGGTGTAATCTGGATAACTGTAAGACGAAATATCCGATTTCTGAACCAAGTTAATTTTTTATTGGTACTTGTCGGAGGCAAAAGAGATAGAAATGATTGTGAAGAATCAAAATAGGCAATCTTTGATCTTTCTATATGATCATCATCGTATATATAAACTCCTTCTAATTCAAATCTTAGTAATGGCTGACTATTAAACCATAGCCTTTCGTGGGCAATAAATGGCTTCTGTTGTTCATCATAATGTATAGCAAGTTCATATTTATATTTGCCTTCGTTCCCATCTATTTCGATCTCAAAGTTATGTTCCTTAAGTGTTTGCCAACGGCAACAATCAAAGATAGTAAATCGGCTTTCTACTTTGAATCCTCCAGCAATTAGATCTTTCACTCTATTTATGGCAGCAAAAACCGTGGATTTTCCTGAACCATTTGCACCAAGGAATAGGTTAATCGAATCAAATGAAAGTTCAAAGTTTACAAGAGAGCGAAAATTATCTATATATATTCTGTTCAGCATATAATGATATCAAATATCCCAGAAAATATTATTTAGTTATTTCCTAATTTATCATAATTTGTATTTCTTTAATTGTTTAACAACTATATTTTCCTGAAATTCCCAAGACCTTCTGTCGGTTAGTTGTGTATTTTTCCTGTCAGCCAATAGGTTTGCATTAGTCCTTTACCCTTAATCTCGATCGCACCACGTTCTATTAACTCAAACTGATGTTTGAGTAGTTGATAGGTTTCCGATGTAACTTGAATCTTCCCAATTTCGCTATGGGATTCCATCCGACTAGCAATATTGACTGTATCACCCCATAGATCATAGATGAATTTTTGTGTGCCGATTACACCTGCAATTACCGCTCCAGTGTGGATACCCACTCGAATTTGGAGATTGCGACCTGTCAAATCACGAAGTTCTGCTACCTTGTCAACCATCTCTAACGCCATACAGGCGATCGCCTCGGCATGATGTTCATTAGGAATGGGAATCCCCCCAGCCACCATATAAGCATCACCAATGGTTTTAATTTTTTCCAGTCCATAGGTTTCGCAGAGCTTATCAAAACTCGAAAAAATAAGGTTGAGAAGATCAACTAAATCTTGGGGCGAAAGTTCAGATGACATGCGCGTGAAGCTGACAATATCCGCAAACATGACTGTGACTGACTCATAGCTATCGGCTATAACTCCGTGGGATTGCTTAAGACGATCGGCGATCGCTTTGGGTAGAATATTTAATAATAGTCTTTCTGATTTCTCTTGTTCCGCTTGGAGAGCTTCTTCAGAGAGTTTACGTTGCGTAATGTCATCAAGTACTCCTAAAATGCCAATGGTTTTACCATCAGCGTCAATAATTGGTAATTTACTGGAATCTAACCAAATCGAATGCCCTTCTTTATCGGGATTTACTTTGCGCTGAATCACATGCATTTCAGGAACATTCGATTCGATAATATGTTGATCATGTTGCCGAAATGTATTGGCTAATTGAGCATTCTTAATTAAATCATAGTCAGTTTTACCGATCACAGTATCTGGGCTATCAAGCTGAGCATACATCGCCCAGTTTTTGTTGCATCCTCGAAACACAAGATTGGTATCTTTCCAAAAAATTTGTTGGGGAATACTATCAATAATTAACCGCAAATAGGCTTCCTGCTCTTTGAGAGATTGTTCAGCTTTTACACGGGCGCTTATATCCTGAAAGCTCCATACCCGACCGATAATCTGGTCTTTTAGCTTTTGTGGGCGGGAAAAGCGTTCTAACACTCGCCCATCAGTAAGTTCTAATAAATCATAACTCTCCAGTTCAGGATGACGATACAACTCTTGCGATCGCTGCATAAATTCTTGGGGATTGATCATTTGTTCCGCCAGAAATTCTAATCTGAGGGCATAATCGGGTATGGATAGAACTGCGGGAGACAGAGCAAACATATCGATAAATTGTTGATTGTAAGTAGTGACATGCCCGACCCGATCCACAGCCAAAATACCATCAGCGATCGACTCAAAGGTAGCTTTTTGTAAGCTCAAAAACTCTTCAAGGGTAGATTCAACTCGTTTCCGCTCAGTGATATCAATTCCAATCGATAGAATTTCGATGACATTTTCATTAACATCTAAAATTGAACGATTTGACCAAGATATCCAGACTTTCTCCCCGTCATGGCGAATATTCTGACTCTCCTGAAACATATATATATCAGGGGTATGACGACTATTCTGCCATTCTCTTAAGTCAGAGACTGTATCATCTTGATTTTGGACAATTGTGCCACTAATATTCTTACCAATTAACTCATTCTCTGAGGTAAATCCAAAAAAAGTTATCCCATAGTCATTAATGTATTTAATCGTCCCAACTGCATCTCTTCGTAAAATAATACAATTAGCCGCTTCGATTAGAGTACGATACTTAACTTCACTGGTCTTGAGCGCTTGAGTTCGCCTTTCAACTCGTTGCTCTAATTCTTCTTTACCTTGAGCAAGAATCGTAAATGAGGTTTGCAATTGATGCGCCATTTGATTAAATGATTCGGCCAGAATTGATAATTCGCGCACATTTGCTGTTTCAATTGAACGATAGGGTTGACCACTCGCAACATCTGCCGAAGCCGAGAGATTTGCGAGTAGATGAGAAGCTTCGATTAATTTCTCAACGGGCTGAGCAATCCATTTCGATGTATAAAAGCCTATTAAGCTTGCCGAAATAAGAGCTAATATACATAAAATAATTGTATTGCGGGTATTGATGTCAATGCGATCGCGATAGTCTAGTTCCGAAACCGCGACAATCAATAGCCAATTTAAGCCTTGAGGATTTTGGAGCCGCGTAATCTGAACATATTGAGTTGCGCCCTCCCATTCAATTTGAATTTGCTGATGATTAGGAATATTTTCAAGATTCGGATAGCGCTGTTTCAGATTGTTGAATGCTAAGCGTAATAGAGGATTTTGGCTATTGAGTGCATTAGTTCGCTGTTGTCCCTGACTTGTGACAATATATGGAGTTTCTGAAGTTGACGTTGCAACAAGATCTCCCGATGACTCCAAAATAAAAGCTTGTCCAGTTTTAGAAATTTTTAATTGCTTCAGAAAATCACCTATTTGCGAAAGAGGTAAGTCGATCGCTAATACGCCTTGTAAATTTCCATCCTTGCCATAAATCGGTAAAGATGCGGTAATTCCTAAGATGGGACGGGTTACAAATAGATAAATTGGGTTCCAGACTGCTTGCCGAGCTTTGACTGCACCTTTGTACCAAGGGCGATCGCGTGGGTCGTAAACATCGACACTGACTTTGTTCAGGATTTTGCCGAAATCATCTAAGGTATAAATTTCCCTGAGTAATGGCTTAGATACTAAACTTGCAGATGTGGATGTGGATGCGGACTTATGCAACTCAAGGGTATTATCTTTTTGACGCTCAACTCCAATGAATTTCCCTTGGGGATTAGATGCATGAAAAAAATATAAACTTTTCACCTGCTGCATTTGTTGCCAAAACAACTGAGCAAAACTATCTAAATTTTCAAAGTTTATACGCCCTGATTTTGCTGAGGCTCCATGTGCTTGCAAGATCTCTAGAGGTGTGTCGAAATAACCGCGTACATGGGCTTCGATCGTATTCGTTACTTCAAGTCCAATTTGTGGAGCTAGTTCTTTAGTTGCTTCCCGCCCGTTTTGGATTGACAACCACCCCGCGATCGCCATTACTGCAATCACTTGCAGCACAAATGGAACGATCAGCAATGCTTTTAGAGAAAGCTGGCGATCGCGATGCGGTTGATCTTCATGCTGTAAATGAGCAGGCATATATAAGGCTGCACAGAAAAAGTCGTTATCTTGCTAATCATAAAGTGATCCTCACTAAAAATTACGAGTCTGCGACTATTTGCTCACTTAGTGGGGATTAGTGGAGCCTTGTTAAACTATTTTTTTGTCATAATCTAAATTATCCACGAATAACGATAATATTTCGACCTGCGGGGCTGATGGCGCTTTCGGTGGTGATGCGATCGCATAGGGACCCTAATCCATCACGGCGATCGAAAATCACTAGCCACCCTGTATCTAAGTTTAAACCCGCTAGATATTTATCCAATTGTTTTAATCCTTCTTGCAAGGGATCTTTTTTGCCTTCGCGCCATACTTTCAGTTCCATTCCTATCGTGATATCGCCATAGCGCAAACAAATATCCATACGTCCAGAACCGATCGCATATTCTCTGTCTAATGTACCTCTGCCATTGACCACGCGATGCAGAAACGCCATTAATACGATGTGTGGTGCGATTTCAGGATAGGGACTACTTTTAAATAATGGTTCGCCATGTTGTTGCCAAAATTCGATGAAGGCTGCCAATAGTTCCATGGGGATTAGCTCACCTGTGGGGCTTAACCAGCGTGGTTCAATTATGCCGAGCGAAGCGTTGGTGGTATAGCTCAAAACTCGTGGGATGACTTCTTGATAGATGGGATTAGCAATTCTCAACCCCTGTTGATTGATACAAAGTCCTAGATCTAAGACATAGCGAATGTCGTCTGGGGGCAGATCTGGCAATTCTTGACCTGATAGAATTGGCTGGATAATAACTCTGACGCGCTCTTCTCGCAATCTTTCTGCAAGGCTATCCAAATGCGTATCTTGGCGTTGAATTAGAATCTCTTTGGCTTGATTGATTAAGTCCACGGTAATCGGAATTGCGGGATCTTTAGCAATATATTCCACAACTTCTTTTGCCAAGGCATTAACCAACCAAGGCTGTCCATTGGTTAAATAGAAAGCTCTTTCGATCGCTTCGGGTGTGAAAATTTGTCCCGTTGCTTCGGTATGTTGTTGATAGAGATTCTGTACATCTGGGAAACTGAAATTCCCCAAGGTAATTGAACGTACTTTGATATTAAATGGACTGGCGGTGTTTAAGCGATCGCTGCCGCCTGAAGCATATTTATAATCGCGCACATCTCTCATGCCAATCAAACCGACTGATTGCGGAAAGCCATTAGGACGGCGGGGAAAGCCATCGCGCAGTTGACGCAACACGGTCATTAAAGTTTGATTTTGCAGCGAATCTATTTCATCGATAAATAGAATTAGAGGACGAGGTGAAGCTTGTACCCAACTTTTTAAGAATGAACCGATGCGATGCGTTGCTTCTGGTTGCGATGGCTTAAGCTCGTTGGGTAGCCAAAAGTCGGCAGCATCTAGCCATGCGGATAAAATTGCTTGTTCGGCGATCGCAGGTTCATCGGGAAAAGCGGAACCAACTTCGGCAGACACCATAAGAGCGGTATATTCACCACTGGCGGTTAGTTGCTGCGCGAGGGTGAGCATGGCGGTGGTTTTGCCGACTTGACGCGGCGCATGGATCACAAAATAATTTTGTTGATCGATTAGGGTTTTGATTTCGGGGATGCGCTCTGTGGATGAGAGGGTATAGTGAATTTCTGGGCGGCAGGGTCCTGCGGTGTTAAACCATTTTTTTGTCATGTTTATTTTAACCGCTCAGATGTTGGTGTATTTGGCGGAACCTGAATCTCGCAAGCGGCGATCGCCATAGGAGTTGCCACTGCCAAACTAACAATAAACTTCCTTCTGGTCAATATCATACTCAAAGCTCCTACACCCAAACCTACAAATACTCAATTACGATTATATAAGGCGATCGCTCAAGTTATTTTTCAAGCTGCCTTAGCGATCGCATAACCCATCATTGGAAACTAGTCACTGCAAAAATATATGATCTTCATCAATCCTAAAATCGACTTTGCCTTCAAAAAAATATTCGGCTCCGAAGATAGCAAAGATATCTTGATTAGCTTCCTCAACGCGCTAATATACCAAGCACAGCCGACTATCCAAGATCTAGAAATTATCAATCCCTACCTCGCGCCCAAAATTCGTGGGATCAAAGATACTTACCTCGATATCAAGGCGAAAATCATTGATAGAGAAACAAACCAAGAGCGCACCGTCATCATTGAGATGCAAGTCTTAAATGTAGAAGGCTTCGAGAAAAGAATTTTGTACAACGCCGCAAAATCCTATTCTATCCAACTGACAACTGGACAGGGCTATAACCTACTCAATCCAGTCATTGCCTTAACGATCACTGATTTTGTCATGTTTGCCGATCTACCTAATGTCACATCACACTTTGTCCTCAAGGAAAAAGACTTTCTGATTGATTATCCGATTTATGACATTGAACTGATCTTTGTCGAGTTGCCAAAATTCAAGAAAAATCTATCTGAACTCGAAACTATTATCGATAAATGGCTGTTTTTCTTAAACAATGCTCGAAAACTGCAAGATATCCCCTCCTCAATGGATAATATCCCCGAACTCAAAAAAGCTTTTTTTATTGCCAATCAAGCAAATCTGAACCTTGATGAGTTAGAAGAGCAAGAGAAAAGTGAGATTTTTATTCAAGATCAACGTGGTGCTATTACCAAAGCTGTTAAAGAAAGTTTGGAGCAGGGGCGACAAGAAGGACGGCAAGAGGGACTAGCTGAGGGCTTACAACAAAAAGCCTATGAAATTGCCAAAAAAATGCTGGGTGTTTTAGATGACCAAGCGATCGTCCAGATGACAGGACTAACCCTAGATGAAATTAGAGCAATTGAATCTCAGAAATAAGCAGCAAAATAACGCGAAACAGTCGTTGGTGATCGCTGAATATATGATCATTTTTTAACACATCCTACCTAAGACAGAGATTTGTGAGTACAATCCAAAGTAGCGATCGTAACTACCTGATTACGGTAAAGCTCATACAATTGTTCTTTAGCACAATCCCTTTCAGTCCATGATGAATAGCAACGCAACACCCGTGAAACAAGGTTTATACGATCCCCAATTTGAACATGACGCTTGTGGGGTCGGTTTTATCGTCCATAAATCAGGAAAAAAATCCCATGCGATCGTTGAGCAAGGGCTAACGATTCTAGAAAACTTGGAACATCGCGGCGCGTGCGGTTGCGAGACAAATACAGGTGATGGCGCGGGGATTTTGATGCAGATCCCCCATAAATTTTTGGTAAAGGCGGCGGCGGCAGTTGGAATTGCCTTACCAGAGGTCGGACAATATGGCGTGGGCATGATTTACGCTTCGCCAGATCTTGAAACTCGTAAACATGGCAGAGAAATTTTTGAAAAACTGGTAGCGGCTGAAGGTTTAAAAGTTCTCGGTTGGCGCGATGTACCCACCGATAATTCCTCCTTGGGCGCGACCGCGCAATCCAGCGAGCCATTCATGCAGCAAGTATTTATTGCGCGATCAACCGATCTTGCTGACGACCTAGCCTTCGATCGCAAATTATTTGTACTGCGTAAACTCGCTCATACCGCGATCCGTGCCTCAAAGATTGATGCCTATTGGTATCCTTCTAGCTTCTCCTGTCGCACCATCGTTTATAAGGGGATGTTGATGACGGCGCAAGTTGGACAGTACTACGCCCATGATTTGCGTGATCCTGACATGGAGAGCGCTCTGGCTCTGGTTCACTCGCGCTTTAGTACGAATACTTTCCCCAGTTGGGAGCGATCGCACCCTTACCGCTACATTGCCCACAATGGCGAAATCAACACTTTGCGCGGCAATACCAACTGGATGATCGCCCGTCAGTCGATGTTTGAGTCGGATTTGTTTGGTGATGATATTTCTAAAATCAAGCCCGTAATTAATATTGAAGGCAGTGACTCGACGATTTTTGATAACGCTTTGGAATTGTTGGTGTTAGCAGGGCGATCGCTACCCCATGCGGTAATGATGATGATTCCTGAGCCTTGGACAGCCCATGAGTCGATGAGTGATGAGAAGAAGGCTTTTTATGAATACCATTCCTGTTTGATGGAACCTTGGGATGGTCCCGCCTCGATCGCCTTCACCGATGGCACAATGATCGGCGCTGTATTGGATCGCAATGGTTTACGTCCTTCTCGTTACTATGTCACTAAGGATGATTTAGTGATCTTCGCTTCAGAAGCAGGTGTATTGAATATTGCACCTGAAATGATTGAATCGAAGGGGCGCTTGCAACCAGGGCGGATGTTCCTTGTGAATATGGAAGAAGGGCGGATTGTGGCTGATGAAGAAATCAAGCATCAAGTTGCGACTGAACATCCATATCGTGAATGGATTAATCAGCACATGGTGGACATCGCTAATCTCAAGGATGGCGATGCTACTGAGACTGAAGCGATTCCGCTCACTCAAAGACAAATGGCGTTTGGCTATTCCTTTGAAGATTTGCGTTTGCTCTTAACTCCAATGGCTCGCGATGGTGTGGAAGCGATCGGCGCGATGGGTACGGATACACCACTTGCGATTCTTTCCAATCGTTCCAAACTTCTCTATGATTATTTCCAACAGCTATTCGCTCAAGTAACCAATCCACCGATTGACTCTATTCGTGAAGAAATTATTACCTCCGCCGAAACTACGATTGGCGCGGAACGGAATTTGCTCAATCCTGAGCCAGAAAGCTGTCACTTGATCGAGCTAAAAACTCCCATCCTCAGTGATGCTGAACTTGCCAAGCTGAAGCATATTAACGAAGGTGGTTTTAAATCGGTTACGCTTTCCACTTTGTTCGATCCCAAATCTGGTGTGTTGGGATTAGAATCAGCGATCGCCAATATTGCGGCTCAGGCTGACAAGGCGATCGCTGATGGTGTGAATATTTTGATTTTAAGCGATCGTGGTGTTGATGCTGCCAATGCGCCCATCCCTGCATTACTGGCTGTGTCAGGATTACATCATCACCTGATCCGCACAGGAACCCGTACTAGAGTTGGCTTAGTTCTCGAATCTGGCGAACCTAGAGAAGTACATCATTTCGCATTGTTGATCGGCTATGGTTGCGGCGCGGTGAATCCTTACCTTGCCTTTGAAACCATCAAGGACATGATCGATCAACGTCTCTTGGTCAATGTCGAGTTCAAAACTGCTTGCAAGAACTACATCAAGTCGGCAACTAAAGGCGTAACTAAGGTTGCTTCCAAAATCGGTATTTCCACAATCCAAAGCTATCGCGGCGCTCAGATTTTTGAAGCGGTTGGCTTGAATCATGATGTGATCAAGAAATACTTCACTTGGACAGCCTCACGCATCGAAGGTGCAGATTTGGAAGTGATTGCTAAAGAAGCGATCGCTCGTCATACCCATACATTCCCCGATCGCCCTGCTAGTGGCAATACCCTTGATGTCGGTGGCGATTATCAATGGCGCAAGGATGGTGAAGCGCACTTGTTCAGTCCTGAAACGATTCATGCGCTGCAAAAGGCTGTACGCGATGGCAACTATGAACTATTCAAAAAATATTCGAGTTTAGTCAACGAACAGAATCAACAACATTTCACCTTGCGCGGCTTGCTCGATTTCAAATCCCGCGAATCGATTCCCCTTGAAGAAGTAGAACCCATTGAATCCATCTTGAGCCGCTTCAAAACGGGCGCGATGAGTTACGGTTCGATTTCTAAGGAAGCCCATGAAGCTTTGGCGATCGCCATGAATCGCATCGGCGGCAAGTCCAACACAGGTGAAGGCGGCGAAGATCCCGATCGCTACACATGGACAAACGAGTTTGGCGATTCCAAAAACAGCGCGATCAAACAGGTTGCCTCTGGACGTTTCGGCGTAACTAGCCTCTATCTCTCTCAAGCCAAAGAGATTCAAATCAAAATGGCGCAAGGCGCAAAACCAGGGGAAGGCGGTCAACTCCCAGGTAAGAAAGTCTATCCTTGGATTGCCAAAGTTCGCCACTCCACTACAGGTGTCGGCTTGATTTCACCACCGCCCCACCATGACATCTACTCCATCGAAGACCTCGCTGAGTTGATCCATGACCTCAAAAATGCCAACCGCGCCGCCCGTATCAGCGTCAAGCTAGTTTCGGAAGTGGGAGTTGGCACGATCGCCGCAGGGGTTTCTAAAGCCCATGCTGATGTGGTTCTCATCTCTGGCTATGATGGCGGCACTGGTGCATCACCCCAAACCTCAATCAAGCACGCGGGCTTACCTTGGGAACTCGGACTCGCGGAAACCCACCAAACCCTCGTTCTCAACAATCTGCGTAGCCGCATCGTTGTGGAAACCGATGGACAAATGAAAACAGGGCGTGATGTCGTGATTGCGGCGCTACTAGGAGCAGAGGAGTTCGGTTTTGCTACGGCTCCTCTTGTCACTCTTGGCTGTATCATGATGCGCGTCTGCCATCTCAACACCTGCCCCGTCGGTGTGGCTACCCAAGATCCGCAACTGCGCGAGAAGTTCACAGGCGATCCCGCCCACACCGTCAACTTTATGACCTTCATCGCGATGGAAGTCCGCGAACTGATGGCAAAACTCGGTTTCCGAACCCTTGATGAAATGGTCGGTCGTACTGAAGTCCTAGAAGCAAAACAAGCCGTCGAGCATTGGAAACTCAAGGGCTTGGACTTCTCGAAGATTCTCTACCAACCAGAAGTTGGAGCCGATGTCGGTCGCTATTGCCAAATTCCACAGGATCACGGCTTAGACAAGTCCCTTGATATGACTCTGTTGTTAGATTTATGTCAAGCAGCGATCGTTGATGGCGAACCAATCCATGAGATCGTTCCCATCCGCAATATCAATCGCGCCGTCGGCACGATCCTCGGCAACGAAATCACCAAGCGCCATTGGGAAGGATTACCCGATGACACCGTGCATCTACATTTCCAAGGCACGGCTGGTCAAAGCTTTGGCGCATTCGTTCCCTCTGGTGTGACGATGGAACTCGAAGGCGATACCAACGACTACTTCGGTAAAGGACTAAGCGGCGGCAAAATCATTCTCTATCCAGACAAAGCTTCTACCTTTGTCGCAGAAGAGAACGTAATCGCAGGTAACGTCGCACTCTATGGCGCAACCAGTGGCGAAGTCTACATTCGCGGCATCGCTGGCGAACGCTTTGCTGTTCGGAATTCTGGCGTAAATGCCGTAGTCGAAGGCATCGGCGATCATGGTTGCGAATACATGACTGGCGGTAAGGTCGTGGTCTTGGGCTTAACAGGACGGAACTTTGCGGCTGGTATGAGTGGCGGTATTGCCTACATTCTCGATGAGTCAGGCGACTTCGCAACCCGTTGCAATATTTCAATGGTCGGCTTAGAAAAACTCGAAGATCCCGAAGAAATCAAGGATCTGAAGCAGTTGATTCAGCAGCATGTTGACTATACAGAAAGTGCGATCGGTGAACGGGTTCTCGCTGATTGGAATGCGATCGCTCCTAAGTTCGTGAAGGTAATGCCCAAGGATTACAAGCGGGTATTGCAAGCGATTAAGGAAGCCTTGGAAGATGGTCTGAGTGGTGATGATGCCCTCAATGCTGCTTTTGAAGCCAACTCCCGCGATGTCGCCCGTATCGGTGGTAGTTAGTAGTACAATATGTGCTTAGGAGATTTGTAAAAGCCTTCTCCTAAGCACTATAAAACATCTATAATTCAACGCAAAATATCAGAACATAATTATTATGTTAAGCATAGAAAATCCAAAGGCAATATCTGAAGAAGAACTAGAAGATCAGTCTGAAAATGATCTTGACGATACAGATGAAGTTTTACCATTTAACTATTCGATAACAAGCTATGGTGCTGATTACCCAACTGACGGTCTGGTCAAGCGTCTGAACCGAGGTGACATTTATGTTCCAGACTTTCAACGCGGCTATGTTTGGAAGCTAAAAGAAGCTTCTAGATTTATTGAATCCCTGCTTTTAGGGTTGCCTGTTCCAGGGATTTTTCTCTCGAAAGAGACAGAAACGCAAAAACTTTTAGTTATAGATGGTCAACAAAGATTAAGAACAATTCAGTATTTTTACAATGGTACTTTTAATCCCACTGATAAGACAACTGATAAGAAATTTGCTTTAGATGGAATTTCTGAACAGTTTAATGACAAAACGTATAATTCATTGAGTGACGAAGAAAGACGTAGACTAGTACAGGCTGGCTGAAGTAACAAGACACTAACCACGGAACTTCCATTTA